>NZ_SSDQ01000171.1:0-125065 GCF_004794315.1 Microbacterium sp. PF5
CGCGACCGCCGGGCCGCCCGCTGCCGTGCGACGCGTTCCCCGCCTCGGCTCCGGCGGACACGCTCCCCGGGCCGTCCTCGACGAGATCCTCTCCCGACAGCGCCCATCCCCCGACGCGCAGCTGGTCGCCCTCCCGCACCAGCGTCGCGGCCGCCTCCCCCTCCGCGTCGCGGACACGCACCAGCCGCACCTCCCAGGCGCCGCGCACGACCGACACGACGTCGAGCACCGGCCCCGTCTCGGTGACGCGCGCCGCCGCACCGCCGCCCACGTCGAACGCCGACACGAACTCCCGGTGCCAGTGCACCCGCCCCGACGACCCGCCGAGCAGCGTCCCTCCGCGCTCGCGGAGCGTCCCGGTCGAGAAGCCGGAGCGGTGACTCGGGCGACCGTCCCGCACCAGGGCGGCGGTGCCGTCGAGCGGCTCCGTCAGTCCGGGCGTGCGGAGCACGGGCGCGGTCGCCGTCGAGTAGCCGAGCTTGGCGTAGAGCGGCGCGTCCGGATGGCGCTCTCCCGGAACGCCGTGGTCGGTGCCGTGGTTGACGATGCGCACGACACCGTCCTCCTGGGTGCCGCTCGCGAGCCACCCGGGCGCGGCGAGCACCCGCGCGAACGACCCCGCATCGATGGGCAACGGCTCTTCCACGGCCGTCCATACCGGATGGGCGGCGGGCAGCGCGAGCGCGAACAGCCCCTTCGCCGCCCAGGACGGCGACCCCGGGCCCGAGTAGTCCTGCGCGAGCGCCCGCCACGCGCCGTGCCAGCCCAGCGGGAGCACGCCGGACGCGTCCGGGGTCCCGCGGTCGACGAAGTGCCGCACCTGGGCGCTGATGGCGCGGCGCAGCAGGCCGGGGCCGTGCCGCGATCCGCCCGTGAAGACCGCAGCGCCCGCCGCCGCCGCCGACGCGAACCGGTACGTGAGGCTGCGGCCCTGGATCAGAGGTCCGCCGTCGGCGCCGACGAGGTGCAGGGCGTCGTCGAGGTAGTCGTCGAGGCGGGCGCGGGAGCGGGCGATCCGGGCGGTGTGCCGCGGATCGTCGGCGACCATGTCGGCCCAGATCGCGGGATAGAAGGACAGCGCCCAGCCCGCGTAGTGGTCGAACGAGCGCGCGGCGCCGTCGGAGGTCCAGCCGTGGGCCCGCTCGAACCCGTCGAGCAGGGCGAAGTCGGCCCCGCGGTCCTCGGTCGAGAACGGGCCGCCCACGCTCTCCAGGAACTGCTCGACGAGGATGCGGAACCAGGCCCAGTTGTTCGGCGGGTACGAGCCTCCGATGAACCCGGCGAGGTAGTCGATCGTGCGGGTGCGTGCCGTGTCGTCGAGTCGAGCCCAGACGGTGTCCCGCGTGAGGTGGAGCCCGACGGCGAGGGCTGCGGCCTCCACCTTCGCCTGATCGACCTCGTCGGGCCGGGGCCAGCGCTCCGGGTTCCCCCGGTCCACTCCGGCGGCGAGTCCGCGCGCATACCGCGCGGCCAGGTCGCCGGTGCCGTCGGGGTCTCCGGCGATGCGGAACGCGGCGAGCAGGAAGGTGCGGCTGAAGCCCTCCAGGGCGTCGACCGCGGGGCCGAACCCGCCAGAGCGGCCCGGATAGCGCACACCGGCGCCCGTGGGGCTCGCGTGCCGGGCGGCCCCGTCGAGGATGGCGTCGGCGACCGTCTGGAGGTGCGCGCGACCCCAGCCGGTGTACGGCGACAGGTCGCGGTCCTCCGGAGGGAGGGGGAGAGTGCTCACGCGCCGTGCTCCAGGTCGGCCGGGCGCACGGGGTGGAGCGGGGGAGCCCCGGCGATCCAGGCCTCCAGCTCGTCGAGGGCCGCATCGGCGAGCCGCCGCGTCTCGCTGCCGAGCGAGCCGGCGAGGTGCGGGGTGACCGCGACGTTCGGCAGCTGCAGCAGCCGCGAGTCCACGGGCAGGGGCTCGGGTTCCGTCACGTCGAGCACGGCGTCGAGTCGTCCGTCCGTGCACTCGTCGGCGAGGGCGTCGTGGTCGAGGAGCGCTCCTCGGGCCGTGTTGATGATGGTCGTGCCATCGCGGAGGGCGGCGAGCTGTGCGCGTCCGATCATGCCGCGGGTCGCCGGGAGCGCCGGAGCGTGCAGCGACAGCACGTCCACGCGGGGGAGCAGTGTCGCCAGCGGCACGAGCTCGGCGCCCGCGGCCCTGACCTCGGCCGCATCGGCGAAGGGATCCGCGACGAGCACCTCGATGCCGGGGAACGGCCGGAGCAGCTCCACCACGCGCCGGCCGATGCGCGAGAACCCGACGATGCCGACCGTCCGGTCGAGGTTGCCGATGCGACGGCCGACGCGGGCGCCGGTGCGGAGGTCGTGCTGCGGGTCGGCCGTCCGCAGGGGCACGAGGGCTCGCTTGCCGGCGAGGAGGATCATCGCGAGGGTGTACTCGGCGACGGGGGCCGCGTTGGCGTCGGCGGCGGAGGTGACGAGGATGCCCCGGTGCCACAGTGCCTCGGACACGAGGCCGCGGACGCTCCCGGCGGCATGGAACACCGCGCGCAGCCGGGGGAGCCGGGCCAGGGCCGCCTCGTCGAGCGCGGGCGCGCCCCACCCCGTGACGAGCGCCTCCACCCGGGCCAGGCGCTCCTGCGGGGCGACGGCGTCGACGGCGGTGACGGGAACGGGGTCGTCGATCAGGGCGAGAGCCGCGAGCCGGTTGCGACGGGGGCCGTCGAACAGGAGGTCCCAGGCATCGGGGGACATCGCGACGAGGACGGTGGGGCGGGCGGACATGGTCTCCTCGGGGCCTGCGCGACGGACGTCGGTGCCGCTCCAGTGAAGGACGGCGGGGCGGTGCGCGCAACGGAGACGAACAGGTTCTGTCATGATCGAACACACTCGAACAAGGAGTCCCGATGCCGATCCCACACCGCGCCCGCTCGGCCGAGCGGTGCCGTGCGTCCACGACACACGGGGAGGCCGCGACGTGAGCGGCGGGGAGGAGGCGCCGCGCTTCGGCATCTCCCGCCGCGAGCGGATCCTCGACGAGCTGCGGCGCGCGGGGGCCGTGCGGGTGTCCGCGCTCGCCCGCGACCTGGGCGTGGCCGAGCTGACGATCCGCCGCGACATCGCCGACCTCGCGGAGCGGGGGCTCCTCACGCGCGTGCACGGCGGCGCCACGCTCCGCAGCACCCTCGACCCGGCCGCGGTTCGGCCGCTGTCCGCTCCGCGACGGTTCGGCATGGTGGTGCCGTCGCTGAGCTACTACTGGCCGCAGGTGGTGGAGGGCGCCCGCGTGGCGGGGATCGAGACCGACACGCAGATCGTGCTCCGGGGAGCGAGCTATGCGGCCGCCGACCAGCGCCGACAGATCTCCGCCCTGGTCGCGTCGGGGACGGTCCACGGGCTGATCGTGGCTCCCGAGACCGCGGGCGCGGACGGTCATGCCCTCCTCGCCTGGCTGGATGCGCTGCCCCTGCCCGTCGTGCTCGTCGAGCGTCGCGCGCCCGACGTGCTCGCGCTGACGCGTCTCGAGAGCGTCGTCACCGATCATGCGTTCGGGGGAGCGGTCGCCGCGAGTCATCTCGCCGGCCTCGGCCATCGGCGGGTCGGCATCCTCACCTCGCCGCAGTCGCCGACCTCCGCCGCCCTGCGCCGCGGGTGGGGCCGTGCGGTCGAGGAGCTCGGTCTCGAGCCGGGGGTCGACCGCGAGGTCGCCCTCGACCGCATGGATCGGTCGGCGGTGGGGCCCTTCGTCGCCGCGCTCCTCGACGAGATCCGGGCGACGGCGACGACCGCGCTGCTGGTGCACTCCGACCCGCAGGCGCTCCTGCTGCAGCAGCACCTGGTCGATGCGGGGTGGCGGGTGCCGGGCGACGTGTCGCTCCTCGCCTACGACGATGAGATCGCGATGAACGGGGCCCCGCCCCTCACCGCGCTGCGCCCGCCGAAGCCGCAGCTGGGCCGCCGCGCTGTGGAGCTGCTCCGCGACCGCCTGCGCGACGGCACCGATCGCCCGGCGGAGCGGGTGGCGCTGGCCCCGGCTCTGCACGTGCGCGCCAGCACGGGGTCGCCGCCGGAAGCGTGACCCGGCGGGCGGCGCGGTGATGCGGCCGGCCGTGCGCGCCCGAGGTCCGCCGCGGTTGCGGGGTGGACGTTCTCGTGCCATGATCTCGGAAAGCGCTTACCCGCATCCTCGAATCCGGGCCGCGCATCCCCCTCCACCGAAAGGAACGGACCGAGATGGCACAGGCCACGACCCGCGAGATCGGGATCATCATGAACGGCGTCTCCGGGCGCATGGGGTACCGGCAGCACCTGGTGCGCTCGATCCTCGCGATCCGCGACCAGGGCGGCATCGAGCTCGCGGACGGCACGCGGGTCACCGTGAAGCCGATCCTCGTGGGCCGCAGCGAGGCCAAGCTGGCGGAACTCGCCGCGGCCCACGGCATCGCCGACTGGACGACCGACCTCGACGCCGCGCTCGCCGACCCGCAGTGGGAGATCTACGCCGACTTCCTCGTGACGAAGGCCAGGGCCTCCGCGATCCGCAAAGCCATCGCCGCGGGCAAGGCGATCTACACCGAGAAGCCCACGGCCGAGTCGCTGGAGGAGGCGCTGGAGCTGGCCCGCCTCGCCCGCGACGCCGGCGTGAAGACCGGCGTCGTGCACGACAAGCTCTACCTCCCCGGCCTGCAGAAGCTCAAGCGCCTCATCGACTCCGGATTCTTCGGGCGCATCCTGTCGGTGCGCGGCGAGTTCGGCTACTGGGTGTTCGAGGGCGACTGGCAGCCCGCGCAGCGACCGAGCTGGAACTACCGCACGGAAGACGGCGGCGGCATCATCACCGACATGTTCCCGCACTGGAACTACGTGCTCGAGAACCTCTTCGGCGAGGTCACGAGCGTCTACGCCCAGGCGGCCGTGCACATCGCCGACCGCTGGGACGAGAAGGGCGAGCACTACACCGCGACGGCCGAGGATGCGGCGTACGGCATCTTCGAGCTGGCGGGCGGCGTCGTCGCCGAGATCAACTCCTCGTGGACGGTCCGCGTCAACCGCGACGAGCTCGTGGAGTTCCAGGTCGACGGCACGCACGGCTCCGCGGTGGTCGGACTCTTCGGCGCGAAGATCCAGCCCCGCAACGCCACCCCCAAGCCGGTGTGGAACCCCGACCTGGAGGACGACCACGACTACGACGCCGACTGGCAGCAGGTGCCCGCCAACCAGGTCTTCCAGAACGGCTTCCGGCAGCAGTGGGAGGAGTACCTGGTGTCCTACGTCGAAGGCACCGACTACCCGTTCGACCTGCTGGCGGGGGCCCGCGGCGTGCAGTTCGCGGAAGCCGGCCTGGCGTCCAGCGCCGAGGGCCGCAAGATCGTGCTCGAACCGCTGACGCTGGACCGGGCATGAGCGCCCTCCGTCTGCTCGCCGCCGACGGGCGCACCTCCGGCGTCGAGCTGCGTGCGCCCGACGCCGTGACCCGGCCGGACGGACCACTGCGCAGCCGGGTGGCGTACGCGGCGGCCCACGTGGTGCCGAAGCCGCACGCCGACAACACCCCCGGACGCCCCGCCGACATCGACTGGGACGCGACGCTCGCGTTCCGCCGCAACGTGTACTCGTGGGGGCTCGGCGTCGCGGATGCGATGGACACCGCGCAGCGCAACATGGGGCTCGACGCGGTCGCGACGCGCGAGCTCATCGCCCGCAGCGCCGAGGTCGCCCGCGAGGAGGGCGGGTCGGTCGTGGTCGGGGTCAACACCGATCAGGTCGACGACGCGCACATCCCGCTCGATCGCATCGTCGACGCGTACGTCGAGCAGCTGGACTTCGCCGAGGAGCAGGGAGCGGGGCCGGTGCTCATGGCGTCGCGACACCTCGCCAGGGCGGCCGAGAGCGCCGACGACTACCGCCGCGTGTACCGGGAGGTGCTGTCCCGCGCGTCCGCGCCCGTGGTGCTGCACTGGCTCGGCACCGCGTTCGACCCCGAGCTGGCCGGGTACTTCGCGCCGACGGCGGCCGCGGACGGCTCGGCCGGATGGGAAGAAGCGGCACGGGTGCTGCTCGACATCATCGCCGAGCACCCCGACGCGATCGCCGGGGTGAAGATGAGCCTGCTCGACGCCGACTCCGAGGTCTGGGTGCGCGACCGGCTCCCCGCGGGCGTGCGGATGTTCACGGGCGACGACTTCCACTACGTCGGCCTCATCGGCGGCGACAGCCTGGGCTCCGGCGGTGCGACGCCGGCCTCGCACGGGCACTCGGATGCGCTGCTCGGGGCCTTCGCCGCGATCGCCCCCGTGGCGTCGGCGGCGATCCAGGCGCTGGATGCGGACGACCCCGACCGCTACCTCGCACTGCTCGGGCCCACCGAGGAGCTCAGCCGGCAGGTGTTCGCCGCGCCGACCTACTACTACAAGACGGGCGTGGCCTTCCTGTCGTGGCTCAACGGCCATCAGCCGGCGTTCCAGATGGTGGGCGGACTCCACTCCGCCCGGAGCCTCCCGCACCTCAGTCGCGTCGTGGAGCTCGCGAACGCGGCGCTCGCCCTCGAGCGGCCGGAGCTCGCCCGTGAGCGGTGGCACGGCCTCCTCCGGCTGAACGGCGTCGACGCATGACCGCCCCGTTCCCCGACCCGCGTCTCTCCCTCAACCAGGCCACGATCAAGCACGCCGACCTCGCCACGGCGCTGCAGGTCACGGCCGAGGCCGGGCTCGCGGCGATCGGCCTCTGGCGGGAGCCCGTGCAGGACGTGGGCCTCGCGGGGGCGGCGCGCATGCTCGCCGACTCCGGGCTGCGTTTCAGCACGCACTGCCGGGGCGGCTTCTTCACGCTCCCGGCCAGCCCCGCGCGCGAGGCCGCGCTGGACGACAACCGGCGGGCGATCGAGGAGACCGCGACGCTCGCGGCGGCGGGGGCCGAGGGGTCGACGGCGGTCCTGGTGCTCGTCGCGGGAGGGCTGCCCGAGGGGTCGCGCGACCTCGTCGGCGCCAGGGAGCGCGTGCGTGACGCGATCGGAGCCCTCGCCGACGATGCCCGCGGCGCCGGCGTGACCCTGGCGATCGAGCCGCTGCATCCCCTCTACGCGTCGGACCGCGCCGTGGTGTCGACGCTCGGACAGGCGCTCGACATCGCCGCCGACTTCGACCCGGCCGTGGTGGGGGTCGCCGTGGACACCTTCCACATCTGGTGGGACCCCCAGGTGCTCGATCAGATCGCGCGCGCCGGGCGCGAGGGCCGCATCGCCACGTACCAGGTGTGCGACTGGAAGACGCCGCTCGCCGCCGACCCGCTGCTGTCGCGGCACTATCCGGGCGAGGGGGTGATCGACTTCGGCGTGCTCACCCGCGCGGTGCGGGCGACCGGCTACGACCGGGACATCGAGGTCGAGATCTTCCGCGCGGACGTCTGGGCCGCCGATCCGCGCGCCGTGGTCCGGCGCACGGCCGAGTCGTTCGCCGCGGCCGTCTCCCCGCACCTGCGATGACCGCCGGTCGTGCCACCGTGACCGGGTCCCGTCGACGAGGGGGATTGAGATGATGAGGCCATGACGGGGATGCGCCCAGGATTGTGCTCGGTGACGTTCCGCGCGCTCGAGCCCGCCCGGATCGTCGCCCTCGCGGCAGCCGCGGGCCTGGAGGTGATCGAGTGGGGCGGTGACGTGCACGTGCCGCCTGGCGATGTCGCGCGTGCCGAAGAGGTGGCGCGGCTCACGGCCGACGCCGGGCTCGCGGTCGCGTCCTACGGGTCGTACTTCCGTGCGGGGTCGGCCGAGTCCCTCACGGCCGTGCTCGACAGTGCCGCTGCACTCGGGGCCGACCGCGTGCGCGTGTGGGCGGGCTCGACCGGATCCGCCGCGGCGACCCCTCGCGAGCGCGCCGAGGTGGTCACGCGCCTCCGCGCCGCCGCGGTCGAGGCGGCCGCCCGCGGGATCGGGCTCGCCCTCGAGTTCCATTCCGGCACCCTCGCCGACACGGCCGAGGCCGCCCTCCGGGTGCTCGCCGAGGTCGACCATCCCGCGCTGTCGACCTACTGGCAGCCGACGGTCGGGGCTCCCGATGCCGAGGCGCTCGAGGAGTACCGGCGGCTCGCCGCCCACGTGAGCGCCGTGCACGTGTTCTCCTGGTGGCCGCGCACCGAGCGGCACCCGCTGCGCACCCGGGAGGCGCTGTGGACGCGCGTCGCCGCGGAGGCGGCTGCGGCGGAGCGACCGCCCCGCGACGCCCTGCTCGAGTTCGTCCCGGACGACGACCCCGCGCACCTCGCGGGGGAGGCCGCCGCCCTCCGCGCCTACCTCGGCCGGCCCGCATGACCCCGGCCGAGGGGCCCGAGGCGCCCGCCGGTAGGCTCTGGGCATGACCACGCCAGCCGCCCCGGCGGAGCCGCCGACCGCGCGTCGTCCTCGCCACGCCCGCGGTCCGGCGCCCACCCTGCACGACGTCGCCCTCGAGGCCGGCGTCTCGCTCGCGACGGCCTCGCGCGTGCTCAACGGGTCAGAGCGCAAGGTCGCTGCCGCGTTCCGCGAGAGGGTGGAGGCCGCCGCCGCGACCCTCGGCTACACGGCCAACGTCTCGGCCCAGGCGACCGCACGGGGGCGCTCGCCGGTGATCGCCCTCCTCGTGGCCGACATCGCCGATCCCTACTTCGGTCTCATCGCCTCGGGCGTCGCGCGCGGCGCCGACGAGCAGGGTCTCGTCGTCACCGTGGCGATCACGGAGCGCGATCCCGCCCGCGAGGCGCGGATCGTGCGGGCTCTGCGCGGGCAGCGGCCCCAGGGCCTCATCCTCGCCGCGTCACGCACGCAGGAGGAGGGCCAGGCCGAGACGGCCCGAGAGCTCGCGGAGTTCACCCGACTCGGCGGACGTGTCGTGGCCTTCGGCGCGGAGGCCGAGGGAGCGCGCCGCGTCGAGATCGACAACCGCGCCGGTGCCACGGCCCTCGGCCGCCGGATGGCACAGCTCGGGTACCGCTCGGCCGTTCTCGTGGGGGCGGCGGAGGGCGTGCGCACCTCGGACGACCGCCTCGCCGGGTTCCGCGCGGGCTTCGAGGAGGGCGGCGGCGCGGTGGCGCAGACCGTCCGCGGTGACTTCCGACGCGAGTCCGCCGCGGCGGCGATGACCGCGGCCCTCGATGCGGGCGTGCCGACGGGCACGGTCGTGTTCGGGATCAGCGACGTGGTGGCCATCGGTGCGATGGCGGCGATCCGTGCGGCGCAGCGCGAGGTCGGCGCGGACATCGCGGTGTGCGGCTTCGACGACGTGCCGTCCAGCCGGGATGTGACCCCCGCGCTCACCACGGTCCGGGTGCCGCTCAGCGACGCCGGGTACGAGGCCTTCCGGGCGATCGTCGACGACGACTGGACCCAGCCGCCGCTCGCGCTCGAGGTGGTCGTGCGCGACAGCACCCCGGGAGCGGCGTGACCCGGGTCGTCCTCGCGCCCGACAGCTTCAAGGGCAGCATCACCGCGGCTGCGGCGGCGCAGGCACTCGCCGCGGGGTGGGCGGAGGTCGAGCCCGACGCAGAGTTCGTGCATCGCCCGATGGCCGATGGCGGGGAGGGCACGGTGGCGGCGTTCGCGGCGGCCGTCCCCGGGGCGCGGCGCATGCCCGTGCGCGTCACCGGTCCCGCCGGCGACGCGCACGACACGTCCTGGCTCCTCCTGCCGCCCGACGACGGTGCGCCGCACGGCACCGGAGTGGTCGACATCGCCTCCACGTCGGGCATCGAGCTGCTCGCCGCGCCGCGTCCGTGGGACGCGGACACCACGGGCTTCGGGCAGGCCATCGTCGCCGCGCTCGACCACGGCGTCTCGCGGCTGGTGCTCGGCATCGGCTCCAGCGCGTCGACCGACGGCGGCATCGGCATGCTCACCGCTCTGGGCGCCCGCTTCCTCGACGGCGCGGGACGCCCGGTCGCGCCCGGAGCCCGGGGCCTGGACGACGTCGCGGCCGTCGACCTCGACGGCCTGCGGGCGGCTCCCGAGGTGCGGGTGCTCACCGATGTGACGAATCCGCTCACGGGCGCACGCGGCGCCGCGGCGGTCTTCGGTCCGCAGAAGGGCCTGGCCGATCCGGGCGACATCTCCCGTGTCGACGCGGCGCTCGCCCGGCTCGCGTCGCTGCTGGACGTGGACGCGGAGCACCAGGGCGCCGGAGCGGCGGGCGGCACCGGGGCGGCCCTCGTGCGCTGGGGTGCCGTCCTCGCCCCGGGGGCTGCCGAGGTGGCGGAGCTCATCGGCCTCGCCGACGCCGTCCGGGGCGCCGACGTGGTGGTCACGGGCGAGGGGTCGTACGACGGCCAGTCCGGCGACGGGAAGGTGCCGTCGTTCCTCGCGGGGATGGCGGCCGCGGCGGGCGCACGCCCCCTGCTCGCGGCGGGGCGCATCACGCCCGACGCCGACGTCGGGATCTTCGCCGCTACCGTCTCCCTCACCGTCCTCGCCGGCTCGGGGGAGAGCGCCCTCGAGGACCCCGCCCGCTGGCTCCGCGTCGCCGGCGCCGCCCTCGCGCGCTCCCGGTGACCCGCGTCCCGGTCGGGGATTCCCGAGCTCACGCGCCTCGACGAACCGCGCGCGTTGACACGAGGGAACCGGCGGCATAGACTCGCAACACCGCTCGGGAATGCGCTTTCCCGAATCCTTCACGAAGATGTCGAGGACCACATGTCGTCTGCCCCCAACGCGACCATGACCCTGGCGCTGGCCGCCGACCGACCCGAGCCCGCGGGCATCGTCCGCTGGTGGAGCCGCCACTGGCACCCGCTCGTCTTCGTGCTCGCGGTCATCGCCCTGTGGTGGGTCTCGACGAGCCTCGGGTGGGTGCCGGCGTTCATCATCCCGTCGCCCGCCGACACCTGGGCGGCCTTCACCGACAACGCGGCCTACCTGGCGCAGAACACCTGGGTCACGACCTACGAGACCGTGATCGGATTCGTCATCGCGGTCGTCGTCGGCGTCCTCGTGGCGGTGCTCATGGTCTACTCCCGCGGCCTGGAGCAGACGCTCTACCCGGTGATCCTGTTCGCCCAGGTCATCCCGAAGATCGCGATCGCGCCGCTGTTCGTCGTGTGGCTCGGGTTCGGCGCCGAGCCCAAGATCCTCGTCGCCGTGCTCATGGCGTTCTTCCCCGTCGTCATCTCGGGCCTCGCAGGTCTGCGCACCGTCGATCCCGAGATCCTCCAGCTCACGTCGACCATGGGAGCGAGCCGCTTCAAGACCTTCCTCAAGGTGCGGCTGCCCGCCGCTCTCCCCGAGCTCCTGTCCGGACTGAAGGTCGCCGCCACGCTCGCGGTGACCGGCGCGGTGGTCGGCGAGTTCGTCGGCGCGAACGAGGGGCTCGGCTACGTCATCCTGCAGGCCAACGGCAACCTCGACACCGCGATGCTCTTCGCGGCGCTGATCATCATGTCGCTTCTCGGCGTGATCCTCTTCGGCATCATCCAGGTCGCCGAGCGCTTCCTCATCCCGTGGCACGCGTCCAAGCGCGACGTCGCCGCGGCCACCGTCCGACTCTGACCCCCTCGCACCCACGAAAGAAGGCACTGATGAAGAAGTCAGGCACCATCCTCAGCTCCATCACCCTCGCGTCCGCGGCGGTGCTCGCCCTCTCCGGGTGCAGCGGCTCCTCGGCCCCGGCGGGCGAGGGCGGCGACGACGCCGACGCGCTCACCTCGGTCACGCTCATGCTCAACTGGTACCCCTACGGCGAGCACGCCGCGTTCTACTACGGGGTCGACCAGGGCATCTTCGAGGAGCACGGGATCGACCTCACGATCAAGGCGGGGCAGGGCTCGACCAAGACCGCCCAGGCCGTGGGGCAGGGCCAGGTCGACTTCGGCTGGGCCGACACCCCCGCCGTCCTCGCGAACATCGACAAGGGCGTCGGGATCAAGAGCGTCGGCGTCTTCCTCCAGACGACGCCGTCGGCCGTGCAGGTCTTCGCTGACTCCGGCATCTCCGGCCCGGAGGACCTGAAGGGCAAGACCATCGCGGTCTCCGCCGGCGACGCTCCGACCACGACGTTCCCGATGTACCTCGAGGCGGTCGGGCTCGACGAGGGCGACGTGACCCAGCAGAACCTCGACGCCGCGGGCAAGATCGCCGCGATGCTCTCCGGCCAGGTGGACGGGCTCATCGGGTTCGCCCACGACCAGGGACCGACCATCGCCGACAAGAGCGGCAAGGACGTCGAGTACCTGCGCTACTCCGACGCGGGGCTGAACTTCTTCAGCAACGGCCTCATCGCCCCGAACGACACGATCGAGAACGACCCGGAACTCGTCGAGGCGCTGGTCGCCGCGACCTCGGAGGCGTTCGAGGCCGCGCAGGAGGACCCGGAGGCCGCGGTCGCCGCGATGGAGGGCAAGGACCCGCAGATGCCGGCCCAGAAGGTGCTGCTGCACCAGTGGGAGGAGACCATCGAGCTGCTGCACACCGACGCCACCGAGGGCCAGGCTCCCGGAGCGAATGCCGCCGAGGACTGGGAGGCCACGCTCGAGGTGCTGTCGAAGGCGGGCCTCATCTCCGGCGACGGTGACGTCGAGACCTACTACGACGACGCGTTCACCCCCGGGAAGTGAGGTCGGATCTCATGCTCACCCACGATCAGCAGGCGCGCGCCACGGCGGCCACGCCCACCGGCCCCGCGCTGGAGGTCTCCGACCTGGCGATCACGTTCGCCTCCAAGCGCCGTCAGGTCACCGCGCTCGAGGGGGTCGACCTGCGCGTGGAGGAGGGCGAGTTCCTCTCCATCGCCGGCCCGTCCGGATGCGGCAAGTCGACGCTGCTCAAAGCCGTGGCGGGACTCACCGCTCCCAGCCGCGGCAGCATCCGCCTCCGCGGGGACGAGGTCCGCGGTCCCCGGCGGGACATCGGGTACGTCTTCCAGCGCGCGGCGCTCCTCGAATGGCGCAGCGTCCGCGGCAACATCCTCCTCCAGGCCGAGATGCGCGGGATGGACATGCGCAAGGCCCAGGCCCGTGCCGAGGAGCTCATCGAGATGACCGGTCTCACCGGCTTCGAGAAGTCGCTGCCGCACGAGCTCTCGGGCGGGATGCAGCAGCGCGTCTCGCTGTGCCGCGCGCTGCTGCACGAGCCGCGGGTGCTGCTCATGGATGAGCCGTTCGGTGCGCTCGACGCCCTGACGCGAGAGCGCATGAACGTGGAGCTGAACCGCATCTGGAGCGCCACCGGGACCACCGTCCTGCTCGTGACGCACTCGGTCGCCGAGGCGGTCTACCTCGCGAGCCGCGTCATCGTGATGAGTCCGCGTCCCGGCCGGATCCTGGAGGAGCACCGGGTCGACCTCCCGGCCCGCCGCGGGTACGCCGAGGTGCTGGAGACGCCGGAGTTCCACCGGGTGTCGAGTCGCGTGCGCGAGCTGCTCGGCTCCTCCACCGACGCGGACTGAACCGCCCCGCCCTCCGGTCCCACCCCTGCGCGGGATCGCGAACGTCCCCACCCGCGTCCGGGGCCGTTCCGATCCCGCCGGGGTCGCCCGGGTGTCAGTCGCCGAGAGCGGCGGACACCACGGCGCGGGCCTCCTCCTGCACCTCGGCGAGGTGCTCCGGGCCGCGCAGGCTCTCGGCGTAGAGCTTGTAGACGTCTTCCGTGCCCGACGGGCGGGCGGCGAACCACGCGTGCTCGGTCTGCACCTTGAGCCCGCCGATCGCCGCACCGTTGCCGGGGGCGTGCGACAGCTTCGCCGTGATGTCCTCGCCGGCCAGCGTGGTCGCGGTGACCGACTCCGGCGCCAGCTTGCCCAGCGTGGCCTTCTGCTCCGGCGTCGCCGGGGCGTCGACGCGCTGATACGCCGAGGCGCCGAACGCCTGCTCCAGCTCGGCGTAGCGCTCCGACGGGGTCTTGCCCGTGACCGCGATGATCTCCGCCGCGAGCAGGCACAGCAGGATGCCGTCCTTGTCGGTCGACCACACGGAGCCGTCGCGTCGCAGGAACGACGCACCGGCCGACTCCTCGCCGCCGAACGCGACCGTGCCGTCGAGCAGCCCGGGCACGAACCACTTGAACCCGACCGGCACCTCCAGCAGACGGCGGCCCAGCGACTCCGCCACCCGGTCGATGATCATCGACGACACGAGGGTCTTGCCGACTGCGGCGTCGCGCGGCCACTGCTCGCGGTGGGAGAAGAGGTAGTCGATCGCGACGGCGAGGTAGTGGTTGGGGTTCATGAGCCCCGCATCCGGGGTCACGATGCCGTGCCGGTCGGCATCGGCGTCGTTCCCGGTGAGCACGTCGTAGTCGCCCTTGCGGGCGACCAGGGACGCCATCGCCGACGGAGACGACGGATCCATCCGGATCTTCTCGTCCCAGTCCAGGGTCATGAAACGCCAGGTCGGGTCGACCTCGGGGTTCACCACGTCGAGGTCGAGGTCGTGCATCTCGGCGATCAGCGCCCAGTACTCCACCGACGCCCCGCCGAGCGGGTCGGCGCCGATGCGCACGCCCGCGCTGCGGATCGCGTCGAGGTCGATGATCGACGGCAGGTCGCGCACGTACGCGTCGCGGAAGTCGTACCCGGTGATCGCGTCCCAGTCGACGTCGGCGAACCGCTCGCGCTTCACCTCGGTGAGGCCGTCGGCGATGAGCTGGTTCGCGCGGTCGGCGATCCAGCCCGTGGCGTCGGTGTCGGCGGGACCACCGTGCGGCGGGTTGTACTTGAAGCCGCCGTCGCGGGGCGGGTTGTGCGACGGGGTGACCACGATGCCGTCGGCCCGGCCGGGGTCGTCGGTCGCGCGACCCCTGTTGTACGTGAGGATCGCGTGGCTCAGGGCGGGCGTCGGCACCCAGGAGTCGCGGGCGTCGACGCGCACGTCCACGCCGTTCGCGAGCAGCACCTCGATCGCGCTGCGCTCGGCGGGCAGCGACAGGGCGTGCGTGTCGCGGCCGAGGAACAGCGGCCCGGTGATGCCCTGCGCGGCGCGGTAGTCGACGATCGCCTGCGTCGTGGCGAGGATGTGGTTCTCGTTGAAGCTCTTCGTCAGCGAGGAGCCGCGGTGGCCGCTGGTGCCGAACACGACCCGTTCGGCCGGGACCGTCGGGTCGGGCACGCGGTCGTAGTAGGCGGCGATCAGCTCGTCGACGTCGATCAGGTCACTTTCCTCCGCGGGGAGGCCGGCACGACTGCTCATCCTCTCAGTCTGCCCCGTGATCCGGATGCGCGCATCCGCTTGACATCCGGGAGGCCGGTGCGCGAGCGAGGGATAGGCTGAACGCCGTGACCGATCGCCGCACGTACAGCTATCTCGGACCAGCCGGAACCTTCACCGAGGCGGCGCTCGACCAGGTGGCGGAGGCCAGGGGGCAGGTGTGGCGTCCCGTGCACAACGTCGGCGAGGCGCTCGACGACGTGCTGGAGGGCCGCAGCGACGCCGCGATGATCGCGATCGAGAACTCGATCGAGGGCGGCGTCTCCACCACGCAAGACGCGTTGGCGACGCTCCCCGGGCTGCGCATCATCGGCGAGTACCTGGTGCGGGTCAACTTCGTCCTGGTCGCCCCGCGCGGCACCACGCTCGACCAGGTGGAGGTGATCGCGGCGCACCCCGTGGCGTACGCGCAGTGCCACGGCTGGCTCGGCGAGCACCTGCCGCGGCACTCACACGTGCCGGCGGCGAGCAACGTGGCCTCGGCGATCGGCGTGCTCGACGGTTCGCTGCCCGCCCAGGCGGCGATCGCGGCCCCCGGCATCGTGCAGCACTACGACGTGGACGTGCTCGCAGAGGGCATCGGCGACAACGCGGCCGCCGTCACGCGCTTCGTGCTGGTCACCCGCACGACGCGCTCCCCGGAGCCGACCGGGGCCGACAAGACCTCCCTCATCGTGGAGCTGCCCCACGACCACCCCGGCTCGCTGCTGGAGATGCTGGAGCAGTTCTCCACCCGCGGCATCAACCTCTCGCTCATCGAGTCTCGCCCGATCGGCGACGAGCTCGGCCGCTACCGCTTCGTGATCGACGCCGACGGTCACATCGAGCACGAGCGCATGGCCGACGCCCTGCTCGGCATCCGCCGCTTCAGCCCGCGCGTGGTGTTCCTCGGGTCGTACCCGCGTGCCGACCGGCAGATCGTGCAGTACCCCGACCGCTACTCCGACGACGTGTTCATCGAGGCACGCGACTGGCTGCGCGGCATCCTCTCCGGCGAGCCCGAGTCCTGACACCCGTCCCCGGGCTTCGCGGCTCGTGCGGGTGCCGAGGTGGAAGCCGGTGCCGGGTGGAATTCGTGCCTCCGATGGCGCTTTCGCGACGTTTCCGACCCCGCATCGGGGACGGCTCCGGGGCGCGTGTCGGGTGGAAAACGTCCCTCTGGCGCCGCGGGTAGGCCCGTTATCGATCCCGCACGGAGTGACCCGGACGGGCGAGGCGGCAAGGCGGCGCCCGCTCAGTGCTCCTGGAACAGGGGCCACGCGCTCCCCGGCACCAGCCGCGAATGGAGTGCTCCCTTCGCCGACGCCAAGCTCGGGAACGTGCCGGTCGCGGCGTCCGCGCCTGCCATGGTCACGACGTACCCCTCGTCGTTGTGACGGATGCTGCCCACCACGCCGTTCGGACCGTAGGCAACCCAGAGTGCGAGTGTCTTGGTGCTCATCGTCGAACCCCTCTCTCTGTCGCCGAGGCTACGCCTCTCGGCAGGCGCGGGCCAGCCCCAGGGCACGAGGGCGTCGACGCCGCCGAGCTCGCGTCGGTGCGCTGGCACGAGCGGGAGTCAGCGGGTGCTCGTCGCGTTGCGTATCCTGGCGACGAGTGACCGTCCCCCGTCGCGGAGATCGAGCTCGGTGACACGGATGACGACCCACCCGAGATCCTCGAGGTCTCGCTGCCGCCGAATGTCCACCCGCCACTGATCGCGGTCCGTCCGGTGCCCATCTCCCTCGTACTCGATGGCGACGCGCCACTGCGGGTACGCGAGGTCGACCCTGGCCACGAATCGGCCGTGGGCCGACACGACGAACTGGATCATCGGCTCCGGTAGCCCCGCACCGGTGAGCAGCAGCCGAGTCTCGGTCTCCTTGGGTGACTCCGCACCCGAGCGCGTGTGGGGAAGCTGGGCCCGCACGCGCGCACAGCCGGGGAAACGGCCCCACTCGCTCAGCCGTCGCTCGATCGAGTCCAGGGTCGCCGGGGGACGGTCGGGTCGCAGCCCCGGATAGCAGGAGGCCGTGGCGATCGCCGCTTCCAGGGCGACTGTGAGGGCGCGGTCTTCCAGTTCCGGGGCACACAGGAAGAGTGCCGCGATCGGGTCGACGACCGCTGCTCCGTCGACGCGCTCTTCGACGGCGCGACCCGGGGCGATGCGTCGCCCGCGAACCCCGGCGGTTCGGGGCGGGGTTGATCCGGTCGCCACCGCCACGTCGAGGGGCTCGCTCGGCCGCCAGCGGAACGGTAGCGGGAGCCCCCAGAGCCGCATGGCCGTGCGTCCGGCGAACAGTTGCCCGGGACGAAGCCGAGGCAGGTAACACGCGACGCGCTCCTCGAACGTCGTCGGGTCGGACGTCGCACGGATTCCCGCGAAGGGTCGACGCAGGTCGGCACTCGAGTAGCGCTTCCGCCCGATTCCCGCGAGCGTGGCGTCGCGCACCGAGAAGCGTGTTCCGAGTTCCGGCGGGAGAGGGATCCGATGTCGCACTCGGCCATGATCCTCAGCGGAAGATCGCCACGGCGCCCCTTCGTTCCCTCTGTCCACGCCCTGGGGAGAACCCGTCCTTGCCCTTGCCGGTGACGGAGGGATGGCTACCGTGCGGAGTGGGAAACGTGCCGGGGAGAGGGGTGGGAGGAGCGTTTTCGACCCGGCATCGAGCGGGTCGGGTCGCGTGGTGGGTGCGGGGTGGGAAACGTGCCGGGGAGAGGGGTGGGAGGGGCGTTTTCGACCCGGGCAACGGGGCCCGGGCAACGGGGCCCGGGCAACGGAGTCGGCCGGGGCCAGCCCCTCGCGCCGGGTTCAGGCGGTCGCGATGAGCTCGAGCGTCTGCGTGCGTCCGGGCGAGGTGTCGGCGGGCTCGGCCTCGAACGCTCCGGCGACGGGCGAGAGCATGACCTCGTCCACGCCGTGCTGCGTGGCGAAGGCCCGCACCTCTGCGGCGACGGACTCGCCCGTGCCGACGAACCACCGCGACCGGGCGGCCTGCACGACCTGGTCGGTCGCGGCGTCGGAGGCCGCGGCGAGTGCCTGCTCCACGGTCTCCAGCGCCACCAGGGGCTGGTTGAGCCGCAGCCGGGCCATCATCCGCAGCTGGGGGAGGGCGCGCTGCTCGGCCTCGTCCGCGGTGGGGGCGGCGACCGCGTTGACGGTGAGGAACGTGCGCGGCTCCGGGTGCTCCTCGCTGGGGCGGTAGTTCGTGCGGTACAGGTCGAGCGCCCGCTCCAGCCCCTGGCCGGAGAAGTGGTTGGCGAACACGTAGGGCAGTCCGTGCGAGGCGGCGAGCTGCGCGGAGTAGTCGCTCGACCCGAGCAGCCACACCTCGGGCACGCCGGTCGCGGCGGGGGTGGCCCGCACGGTGTACTCGCCGCCCGACGTGAAGCGCACCGTGGCACCGTCGGCGGAGAAGAGCGCCGCGATGTCCTGCACGTGACGCGGGAACTGCTCGACGTCGCTGGTGGTGCCGCTGCCGCGCAGCAGCTGCGTGATGACGGGGTCGCTGCCGGGCGCGCGGCCGAGGCCGAGGTCGATGCGTCCTGGCGCGATGGCCTCGAGCGCCGCGAACTGCTCGGCGACGATGAGGGGTGCGTGGTTCGGCAGCATCACGCCACCCGAGCCCAGGCGCAGCCGCCGGGTGCGCGCGGCCGCCGCGGCGATCAGCACCGGGGGCGTGGTCGAGGCCACCGCGGGCATGTTGTGATGCTCCGCGAACCAGTAGCGGCGGTAGCCGAGTCGGTCGGCGGTCTCGGCGAGCGAGAGGGAGGCGGCGATGGCCTCGGCGCTGGTCTGGCCGGAGCGGACCGGCACGAGGTCGAGGACGGAGAGGGCGACGTCGTTCATCCCCGGATGCAACCCGAGACGTCGCGCGCGCATTCCCGGCCTCGCACCGGTGCGTCCGTGACGCGACCGCGCGGGTGCGGGCTCAGGCGGCCCGGGCGGCGGGGGTCAGCGACTCGCGGAGCGCGGCGCGGGCCAGGCGGTAGCGGATGTGCCAGGCGGCGCTGTAGCTCTGCTCGGGGAGGGTGCGCAGCACGGCACGGTCGTCGGCGTCGAGTCCGTCGCGGGTGGCCTCGCGCAGCAGGTCGTCGCGCGTCGCCGGGTACTCCATGCCGGCGAGGAAGCGATCGAGGGTGGGGGAGAGGGCCATGGTCGTCCTTTCTGCGGGGAGGAGGAAAGGGGAGGGGGACGGGGCGGCGCGGGTGCGCCGCCCCGTCGCGGGTCAGGCGTCGATGGCCTGGCGCTGCTCGCCGGACTCCACGACGATCTTGCGCGGCTTGGCGCGCTCGCTCACCGGGATCACGACCGACAGCACCCCGCTCTCGTAGGAGGCGCTGATGCTGTCGAGGTCGACGCCGTCGCCGAGCGAGAACTGGCGCAGGAACGAGCCGGCGCCGCGTTCGCGGGCGAGCCAGCGCACGCCCTCGCGCGTGTCGGCGGTGCGCTGGGCGCGGATGGTGAGCTGACCGCCGTCGAGGTCGACGTCGATCGAGCCCGGGTCGGCGCCGGGGAGGTCGGCGTGCAGGATGTAGCGGTCACCGTCGCGGTACAGGTCCACCGGCATCGACCGGGGTGCGCGAACGGAGTCCAGCACGCTCGCGGCGAAGCGATCGAGCTGGCTGAAGGGATCGAAGGTCAGTGCCATGAGGTTCTCCTTTCGTGCGGCCCGTATGGGCTGAGGTGGTGTGCAGATTATCTGCACGTGGGGTATAGATTTGTTATAGAACGAGATGACCGATCTCGCAACCCCGATCCGAGGACACGTCAGGATGACCGCACGCGACTCGCGCACACCCGTCTACGGCATCGCCGTGGCTGCCCAGCTCGTCGACCTGCCGGAGGCGACCATCCGCCTCTTCGAGAGCAAGGGGCTGCTCGTCCCCGCCCGCAGCGACGGTGGCACGCGCCGCTACAGCGACGACGACATCGAGCGGCTGCGACGCGCGGCCGAGCTCCGCGGCGACGGGCTCAACATCGCCGGTATCGCCCGCGTGCTCGACCTGCAGGACGAGAATGCCGGACTCCGCGACGCGCTCGACGCGGAGACCGCCCGCACGCCCGCGCGGCGTCGCCCCACCCGCTGACCCGTCCTCGGACGACGCTACGCTTCCCCCATGGAAGCCGGGATCTTCTACGTCCTCGTCGGAGCCGTCGCCGTGGCCGCGTTCGCGCGCTGGCGCGGGTGGCCCGCGCCACTGCTGGTGACGGTGGTCGCGCTCGCCGCCTCGTTCCTGCCGATTGTGCCCGACCTCCCCATCGACGGGCACCTGCTGCTCGGACTGGTGCTGCCGCCGCTGCTGTACTCCGCCGCGCTGGATGTGTCGTTCGTCGGGTTCAAGCGCAGCCTGCCGCAGATCCGACGGCTCGGCATCTGGCTCGTCCTGCTCACCGCGCTCGCGGTCGGCCTCGTGGCGTGGTGGATCCTGCCGTCGCTGACCCTCCCCGGTGCGCTGCTGCTCGGGGCGATCGTCGCACCGCCCGATGCCGTGTCCGCCGCCGCGATCGGCCGCCGTCTCGGGCTCCCGCGGCGCATCATGACGGTGCTGTCGGGCGAGAGCCTCATCAACGACGCCACCTCGCTCACGCTGTACCGCGTGTTCGCGGCGATCCTCGCCGGGGCCACCCTGACGGTGTGGGACGGGGTCTGGCAGTTCCTGGTCGCCGTGGGCGTCGGCGTCGCGGTCGGGCTCGTGTTCGGGATCGTGCTCCACCAGCTGCGCATGCGCATCAGCGACCCCGTCGTGATCGGCACGTTCGGGCTGCTCGCGCCGTTCGGGGCGTACGGCATCGCCGAGCACCTCCTGGGCTCCGGTGTGCTCGCGGTCGTGGCGATGGGGCTGTACGTGGGGTTCAACGCCCCGCGCACCGACTACACGACCAGGCAGCAGGAGGCGCCACTGTGGCTGTCGGCCGACCTGCTGCTGGAGAGCTTCGTGTTCGCGTACATCGGGCTGCAGTTCCCGCGGGTGCTCCGCGACCTGAGCAGCGAGTCCGTGGGGCGCATCCTGCTGCTGTCCCTCGCCGTGCTGGTGGTGGTGCTGCTCGTGCGGCCCCTGTACATCTACCCCACCAGCGCGTGGGCGAACTTCCAGGACCGCCGTCGTCTCGCGCGCATGGACCGGGGGATCGCGTCGGGGGAGTTCGACGAGCGGCGGCGGCGGTCGCGGCGCTGGCGGCAGTACAGCGCGGACGAGCTGCGCACGCAGATCGTGCGGGAGCGCATGGCCGGACTCCAGCTCACGTGGAAGGACAACGCCGTGATCTCCTGGGCGGGGATGCGCGGCGTGGTCACGCTCGCGATCGCGGTGGCCGCGGCCGACCTCGCGACGCTCGACACCGAGGCCTCGCACGCGATCGTCGTCGTGGCGTTCATCGTGACGGTGGGCACGCTGCTGCTGCAGGGGCTGACGCTGCCGCTGCTCATCCGGCGGCTCGGGATCCGGGGCGACGTCGAGCATGCGGAGGACGAGGCCGCGCTCGAGGCGGTCAAGGCCAAGAGCCGGGAGGCGGGCAAGGAGTACCTGGCGCAGAAGCGCGTCGAGTGGGAGCAGAAGCACGGTGCGGTCGACCTGAGCGTGTTCGACGCCTTCACGAAGCGCATGACCAGGGTGGAGAAGGACACCGACGAGGCGCAGCGGGTGGAGGACACCTCGAGCCGTCCGTCGTTCGACGACCTGGTCGCGCTGTCGAAGGGGTGGTTGCAGGTGCGGAGGGAGATCCTGGTCGCCGAGCGCGACGCGGGCAACCTCGACGAGGAGGTCATGCGGGAGCTGCTGACCGCGATGGATGCGGAGGAGCTGGCGATGGACACGCGCGGCGCCACGCGTCAGCAGGGCCGCGTCTGACGCGGTCGCCCCGCGCCCCGCACACGAGAACGCCCCGCCTCCCGGAGGAGACGGGGCGTTCCGGCGTGACGGGTCAGCGGGCGCCGGCCGGCTCCGGCGCGGTGTCCGAGGCGGCGTCGGCCTCGGGGGCGTCGTCGTCGGAAGAGTCGTCGGCGAACGGCAGGCCCTCGCGCGGCGCATTGTAGAGCTCCTCGTTGAGGATGCCCTCGCGCTTGGCGACGATGGTCGGGATCAGCGCCTGGCCCGCGACGTTGACCGCGGTGCGGCCCATGTCGAGGATCGGGTCGATCGCGAGCAGCAGGCCAACGCCCTCGAGCGGCAGACCCAGGGTCGACAGCGTGAGCGTGAGCATGACGACCGCGCCCGTGGTGCCGGCGGTGGCGGCGGAGCCCACGACCGAGACGATCACGATCAGCAGGTACTGCACGAAGTTCAGCTCGATGCCGAAGAACTGGGCGACGAAGATCGCGGCGATGGCCGGGTAGATCGCGGCGCAGCCGTCCATCTTCGTTGTCGCGCCGAGCGGCACCGCGAACGAGGCGTACGAGCGGGGCACGCCGAGGTTGCGCTCGGTCACGCGCTCCGTGAGCGGCAGCGTTCCGATGGAGGAGCGGCTCACGAACGCGAGCTGCACCGCCGGCCAGACGCCCGAGAAGTACTGCTTGATCGACAGGCCGTGCGTGCGCACGAGGATCGGGTAGACCACGAACAGCACGAGAGCGAGGCCGATGTAGATCGCGGCGGCGAACCAGCCGAGCGACGCGAGCTTCTCCCAGCCGTACTTGATGACGGCGGAGCCGATGAGGCCGAACGTGCCGATCGGGGCGATGCGGATGATCCACCACAGCACGCGCTGGATGACCTTGAGCAGCGACTCGGTGAAGACGAGGAACGGCTCGGCCTTCTTGCCCGCCTTGAGGGCGGCGATGCCGACGACCGCGGCGACGACGATCACCTGCAGGATGTTGAAGCCCACCGTGGAGGTGAACGCGCCCTCGGTCGCGCCGGGGGAGGTGCTGACCGTGAGGCCGAGGAAGTTCTGGGGGATCAGGCCGAGGAGGAAGTTCCACCACGTGCCGACCGTGTAGGGGTCGCCGGGCTCGAGGCCCTCGCCGGCGCGGTTGCCCGGCTGGATCACGAGGCCGAGCCCGATGCCGATGATGACGGCGATGAACGCGGTGATCGCGAACCACAGGATGGTCTGACCGGCCAGGCGTGCCGCGTTCTGCACGCGGCGCAGGTTGGAGATGCTCGCGACGATCGCGGTGAAGATCAGCGGGACGACCGCCGCGCGCAGCAGCGTGACGTAGGAGCTGCCGATCGTGTCGAGCGTGGCGGACAGACCGGTGGGGTTCTCGGCCGTGGCGCCGAGCTGACGGCCGATCAGGCCGGCGGCGATGCCGAGGACGAGGGCGGCGATGATCTGGAAGCCGAACGAGGTCAGCAGCTTCCGGACCGGCCCGCGGGTGTCTGGCGCCTTCTGGGCGCGTGCGGTGGTGCTCATCGAGGTGGGGACTCCAGAGATCGCGGCGCGCCGGGATGCGCGCCATGAGGCTCAACGCTAGAGCTGGCTGGGAATTCCCTGGGCGGATATGACGAAGCATGACGGCCGCCCCTCCGCAGCCGTCATGCTCCGGGTTCGGGGGGGTCAGGGCGCGACGCACTCGTTCAGGTTGTCGGTGATGATCTGCGTCGTGAGCGCCTTGTCGGCTTCGTCCTTCTGCTTGTCTTCGCCGTTGGCGATGTAGGTGAGCGTCTCGTCGCTCAGCTCGGAGTCGACCAGGGCGTCGGCGAGGCAGCTGGCGGCCTCGTCGGTCATCGCCTGCTCCTGGCTCGTGCCGGCGAACACCTTCTGGATCCCCTCGGCCACCTCGTCGGACGACGGGCGGGCCGGTCCGCCGCACGCGGCGAGGGACAGGGCGAGCGCGACGGCGGGCACGAGGGCAGCGAGGCGGGCGGCCGGGCGGGCCGCGGGTGCTGGCTTCTTCATGCGGACGACGCTAGTGCGCCACAGCAGATTCATAGAAGGGGCTTGCGTGCGGGGGCGCATCCATGCTCCGCGTCAGCGGGCCGCGAGCACGAGCAGGTCGCCCACGTCGCACTCCAGCGCCTCGCAGATCGCCCGCAGCGTGGAGTAACGGATCGCGCGGGCGCGGTCGTTCTTGAGCACGGAGAGGTTGACGATGCTCACGCCGACCGCGGCGCTCAGCTCGGTGAGGGTCATGCCGCGCTCGGCGAGCAGCTCGTCCAGGCGGCAGTGGATGCCGGTGAACTCCTCGTCGCTCTCGGCCGGGCTCACACCAGCCCCTCCGTCTCCTTCTCCAGGGCGGCGCGCTGCTGCTCGACGCGCATGCCCTGCCGGATCACGGCGGCGAGGGCGAGCAGGCCGAGCGCGGCGGCGAAGGGCAGCGGCGTCACGGTGAGCTGATACGCCGCGGGGTACCACGGACTGTCGGTGGGAAGGGCTTCCCGCAGGCCCGCCGTGGCGGCGATCCCGTTCAGCAGGTCGGAGGCCACGCCGAGCACCACGAGCGCGACAGCACCGCCGACGAGGGCGCGGGTCACGACCAGGGAGAACGCCCGCCCGCGCAGCGTGTGGAAGCAGATGAGGGCGAGGACCACGGCGGGCACCGTGGCGAGCGCCAGGCTGCTGAGCTGTGCCGCCGCGGCGAGGAGGCGGAGCCCGAGCGAGGCGTTGCCCACGGTGAAGTCCGTCAGTTCCGTGCCGCCGCAGGTGAGGGCGGTGTGCGCACCGTCGCCGAACTCGGAGCAGGGGAGGGCGGCGGGCCAGTCGAGGAAGACGACGGTCCGCCCGTGCAGCTCCGCCCAGTCGACCGCGAACGCCTTGACGACGACCGCGACCGCGCCGAGTGCCGACAGGATCACCCACCATCCCGACAGCGTGAGCGCCGCATCGAGGGTGACCGTGCGGCTGCCGCGCCGGCGGCTGTTCCAGACGACGAGGGCGACGACGGCGGCGCCGACGGCGAGGGCGATCGCGATGTTGAGCAGCGAGGGCCAGACGGCCTCCGAGCCGAACGTGATCATCAGACCAGCCCCTCCGTGTCGCGCTGCAGGCGGCGGCCGACGGCGAACACGCCCGCCACGAGGGCCAGGGCGAACGCCCACCCCACGGGTGCCAGGTCGAACTGCACGAGCAGCGTCCACAGCACGTCTTCGACGCCGGGTTCGGTCGCGGCCAGATCTTTCACGATCTCGGCCCGGCCGATGCCGCCGGCGAACTGCCCGAGCAGCGTGCCGGCCATCAGCAGGCAGGCGGCGACCGCGAACATCCACCCGAGCGAGGCGCGGAACGGGCGGGAGCGGATGAGGGACACTCCCAGCCACCAGACCACCGCGCACAGGGCGACCGTGGCGAGCGCGGGCAGCGCCGTCTCCAGCAGCAGCAGCCAGCGGGCGGCGGTGGGCGGCGCGGTGAGGGTGACGAGTGCGGAGTCGACGGTGGCGCCCTCGATCCCGGCCACGCCGTCGAGGGCGGTGAGGTCGACGTCGTGCACGGGCATCGCGATCGTCGGCGACGGCGAGAACAGGGTGGCGGCGGCCTGGGCGACGGCGACGATCGCACCGATTCCGACGCTCACGGCTCCGGTCGCGATCAGTCCGAGGGCGATGCCGTCGGCGAGCGAGGGTCGTCTATCCGTGGCGAGCATGGGCTCCTCCTGGAGATCGGGGGGTTATCGACTTTCGTTAACATAACGACTGTCGATAAACGGGTCAAGCCCCCGCTATGCCCACGGCGAACACGGGCATACCCGGCATTCCTGGTCGTTACTCTCGATGTACAAGCGCTTCATGCGTCTTCGCCCCGTGCGAATAAGGAGTCAACATGTTCGAGAGATTCACGGACCGAGCCCGTCGAGTGGTCGTCCTCGCCCAAGAAGAGGCGAAGATGCTCAACCACAACTACATCGGCACCGAGCACATCCTGCTCGGCCTCATCCACGAGGGCGAGGGCGTCGCAGCCAAGGCGCTGGAGTCGCTCGGCATCTCCCTCGACGCCGTGCGCGAGCAGGTGCAGGACATCATCGGCCAGGGTCAGCAGCAGCCGACCGGCCACATCCCGTTCACGCCGCGCGCCAAGAAGGTGCTCGAGCTCAGCCTCCGCGAGGCTCTGCAGCTCGGCCACAACTACATCGGCACCGAGCACATCCTCCTCGGCCTCATCCGTGAGGGCGAGGGCGTGGCCGCCCAGGTGCTGGTCAAGCTCGGCGCCGACCTCAACAAGGTGCGCCAGCAGGTCATCCAGCTGCTGTCCGGCGCTCCGGGGCGCGAGCCCGCGTCGGTCGGCGCGCAGACCAACGACTCGCCCGCCGGCGCCCAGGGTGGCTCCGCGGTGCTCGACCAGTTCGGTCGCAACCTCACCCAGGCCGCGCGCGACAACAAGCTCGACCCGGTGATCGGGCGCGAGAAGGAGGCGGAGCGGGTCATGCAGATCCTCTCCCGCCGCTCCAAGAACAACCCCGTCCTGATCGGTGAGCCCGGCGTCGGCAAGACCGCCGTCGTCGAGGGCCTGGCGCAGGCGATCGTCAAGGGCGATGTGCCGGAGACGCTGAAGGACAAGCAGCTCTACTCGCTCGACCTCGGCTCTCTCATCGCCGGTTCCCGCTACCGCGGCGACTTCGAGGAGCGCCTGAAGAAGGTCACCAAGGAGATCCGCACGCGCGGCGACATCATCGTCTTCATCGACGAGATCCACACCCTCGTGGGTGCGGGTGCCGCCGAGGGCGCGATCGACGCGGCGAGCATCCTCAAGCCGCTGCTCGCCCGCGGTGAACTCCAGACGATCGGCGCGACCACGCTCGACGAGTACCGCAAGCACTTCGAGAAGGACGCCGCTCTCGAGCGCCGCTTCCAGCCGGTGCAGGTGAACGAGCCGACGCTGCCGCACGCGATCAACATCCTCAAGGGGCTGCGCGACCGCTACGAGGCGCACCACAAGGTGCAGATCACCGACGGCGCGATCGTGGCCGCGGCGAACCTCGCCGACCGCTACGTCTCCGACCGGTTCCTCCCCGACAAGGCGATCGACCTGATCGACGAGGCCGGCGCGCGCCTGCGTCTGTCGATCCTGTCGAGCCCGCCCGAGCTGCGGGAGTTCGACGAGAAGATCGCCGCCGTGCGCGAGCAGAAGGAGCTCGCCTCCGAGGAGCAGGACTTCGAGAAGGCCGCGTCGCTGCGCGACGAGGAGAAGAGCCTGCTCGCCGAGCGGCTGCGCCTCGAGAAGCAGTGGCGTGCGGGCGACGTCGCGACCCAGGCGGTCGTCGACGAGGGCCTGATCGCCGAGGTGCTCGCGCAGGCCACGGGCATCCCCGTGTTCAAGCTGACCGAGGAGGAGTCCAGCCGACTCGTCTTCATGGAGAAGGCGCTGCACCAGCGCGTCATCGGTCAGGAGGAGGCCATCGCGGCCCTCTCCAAGACCATCCGTCGCCAGCGTGCGGGCCTCAAGGACCCGAAGCGCCCCTCCGGTTCGTTCATCTTCGCCGGCCCTACGGGCGTCGGAAAGACGGAGCTTGCCAAGGCGCTCGCGGAGTTCCTGTTCGACGACGAGGCCGCGCTCATCTCGCTCGACATGAGCGAGTTCGGCGAGAAGCACACCGTCTCGCGGCTGTTCGGTGCCCCTCCCGGGTTCGTCGGCTTCGAAGAGGGCGGTCAGCTCACCGAGAAGGTGCGGCGCAAGCCGTTCAGCGTGGTGCTGTTCGACGAGATCGAGAAGGCCCACCCCGACATCTTCAACTCGCTGCTGCAGATCCTTGAAGAGGGTCGCCTCACCGACGGTCAGGGTCGGATCGTGGACTTCAAGAACACGGTCATCATCATGACCACCAACCTCGGTGCACGCGACATCGCCGGCGGCCCCGTGGGCTTCCAGATCGAGGGCAACAACGCCACCAGCTACGAGCGGATGAAGGGCAAGGTCAACGAGGAGCTCAAGCGGCACTTCAAGCCCGAGTTCCTCAACCGTGTCGACGACATCATCGTCTTCCCGCAGCTGAGCAAGGACGAGCTGGTGCAGATCGTGGACCTGTTCACGAAGCGCCTCGGCGAGCGTCTGCTCGACCGCGACATGACGATCGAGCTGTCGCAGGCCGCCAAGGAGCGTCTGATCGAGATCGGCTTCGACCCGGCCCTGGGCGCCCGGCCGCTGCGTCGCGCGATGCAGCACGAGATCGAGGACCGTCTGTCGGAGAAGATCCTGCACGGCGAGCTCGACTCGGGCGACCACGTGAAGGTCGACGCGAAGGACGGGGAGTTCCTGTTCGAGCACGGTCCGCGCGGCGAGAAGGTCGCGGTCGGTGTCAACACCGGCGGCGGCGCCATCGCCGGCACGCCCGACCTGGCGATCACCGGCAACGACTGATCCCACCCGGGTCGTGAGCCCGGACGTGAAGGGGCGGATGCTGCGGCATCCGCCCCTTCCTCGTGTCTGGGAGGCGCACGGAGGGTGCGGTTCTAGGCTGGTCGGGTGAGCGACTACATCGTCCGGCCCGCCCGCAGCGCCGATATCGTCAGCATCCGCAACCTGCTCCAGCCGCTCGTGGAGCAGCGCATCCTGCTCGGCAAAGACCTGGCGGTGCTGTACGGCGCGGTGCAGGAGTTCGTGGTGGCAGAGGCCGACGGCGAGCTGATCGGCTGCGGCGCCCTGCACGTGATCTGGGAGGACCTCGGCGAGGTGCGCACCCTGCTCGTGCGCGACGACTGGCTGCACCACGGCATCGGTCGTGCGATCGTGGAGCGCCTGGAGGAGAACGCGCGCGCACTCGGACTGACGCGCCTGTTCTGCCTCACGTTCGAGGTGGATTTCTTCGGCCGCCGCGGCTTCACCCCCATCGGCGAGCAGGTCGTCGATCCCGACGTGTACTCGCAGCTGCTGCGCAGTGGAGACGCGGGTGTCGAGGAGTTCCTCGACCTGGCGCACGTCAAGCCGAACACGCTCGGCAACACCCGCATGCTCAAGGTGCTCTGAGGTCCGACGGGCGCACGACGCCTCCCAGGATCGCGGGGGTCGATCGCTTAACCTGGAACCATGCCCCGTCGTTCCGCCGCCGTCTACCGTCGTCGGCGTCTGGTGGTGCTGCTCGGGCTGATCCTGGTCCTCGCGGTGATCGGGGTGTCGGTGTGGCTGCTGGTCGCGCGCCCCTGGGCCGCCGCGACCGATGCGACCCCGGCGCCGACGTCCTCCTCGACGACCGAGACCACGCCGCCGCCCACGGGTTCCGCGAGCCCGGCGCCCACTCCGAGCGCCTCCGAGACGCCCGCTGTCGTGGCCTGCCAGGCGAAGGACATCGAGGTCACGGCTGTCACCGACGCCGACACCTACGCGGCGGGCGTCACCCCGCGCCTGTCGATCTCGCTGACGAACAAGGGCACCACGGACTGCACGATCGACGTGGGGTCGAGCACCCAGGTGTTCACGGTGTCGAGCGGCGCGGACGTGTGGTGGCGGTCGACGGACTGCCAGGAGAACCCGAGCAGCATGATCGCGACGCTCACCGCCGGATCGACCGTGGTGAGCAAGGAGCCCGTGGTGTGGGACCGCACCCGGTCGAGCGTGGAGACGTGCGCGCAGGAGAACCGGCAGCGGGCGCCCGGCGGCGGCGCGTCGTACCATGTGGCCGTGTCGATCGGCGGCTTCCCCAGCGCCACGACGGCGCAGTTCCTGCTCTACTGATCGCACGCTACGGCTTCGCGGGTGATCCGGCCGTGCGGCTTCGGATTGCTTCGTCTGCTGCGGCAACCGATCCGAATTGCGGCGACCTTCGCGTCGGAGGGCCTCTTGTGCTGACACGAGTCGTTCTTTGGGATACCATAGACATGACTCTCCGCCTATGCGGCATAAGCCATCCCCAGTGGCGTCGAACTACAGCGTCCCCAGCGCTTCGACACCGCCGCTCGAGAGTCCGAGGGCCCTCTCGAGTACCCCAGTCCCCAATGGAGGACTCGAGAGGGCCCCAATCTTTTTCCCGCGCCGGCCGGAGGTCGCCGTGGAGCCGCGCTCGTCGTGTCGATGCCTAAGCTGGAGACATGGCTGCGAAGAAGGCGAAGTCCGGCAAGAAGAAGCCCGCACCCGAGGACTTCCGGTCCGAGGCGCTGGCGGTGGCCCTGGAGAAGCAGGACGTGGCCGCGGTCGCCCTGGCCCTGCGGCACGGCACGACCGTCGTCCCGCTCATCAAGCCCGGTGCGCGCGACAACCCGCTCGACGGCGGCGAGGTGTGGACGTACCGCGACCCGAACACGGGCGACCTGGCGCTGCTGCTCTTCAGCGACGCGAAGAACAAGCCGGCCAACCTGCCGCCCGGTGTGGGCATCTACGACGCGGCCTGGCTGCGGCGGTTCCTCTCCGCCCACCCCATCACGACCGTGTTCCTCGACATCGCCGGTCCCCATCCCATGCAGGCGGATCCGGTCGAGCTGCTCAAGGCGCTCGACGCGTGATCGCTGCGCCGCGGCTCAGAACGGCGGGATGTCGCGGTCGGGACGCCGGGCCGCGTTCCGCGAGCGGATGTCGCCCAGGGCGGCGCGCAGCGTCTTCGACCGGTCGTCGACCACCTGCTCGTAGCCCAGCCGCGCCGCCTCCGTCCGGCGCTGCGCGGCCTGCGTGACCGGCCGCACCTCACCCGCCAGGCTGAGCTCGCCCACCGCGGCGACCGTGCGCGGCACCGAGATCATCTGGATCGACCCCGCCACCGCGATCGCGATCGCGAGGTCGGCCGCGGGCTCGGTGAACCGCACGCCGCCCACCGTGGAGACGTACACGTCGAGGCTGCCGGTGGGCACTCCGGCCCGGCGCTCCAGGATGGCCAGCACCATCGCGACGCGCGACGCGTCGAGGCCGTGCACGATGCGCCGGGGGTTCGGGGCGTTGCTGGGCACCGTGAGCGCCTGCACCTCCACCGGCAGCGCGCGGCGGCCCTCCAGCGAGATCGCGACGCACGTGCCGGGCTCGGACGCCCCCTGAGACAGGAAGAGACCGGACGGGTCCGGCACCTCGGCGATGCCGTCGCCGGTCATCTCGAAGCACCCCACCTCGTCGGTCGGCCCGAAGCGGTTCTTGAGCGCGCGGATGAAGCGCAGCGACGTCTGCCGGTCGCCCTCGAAGTGGCACACCACGTCGACCAGGTGCTCCAGCACGCGGGGGCCGGCGACCTGCCCGTCTTTCGTGACGTGACCGACGATGATGATCGGCAGGTCCCGCTCCTTGGCGACGCGGATGAGGGTCGCGGCGACCTCGCGCACCTGGCTGGGCTGTCCTGCCGCGCCGTCGGTCAGTGACGACGACACCGTCTGCACGGAGTCGACGATCACGAGCTGCGGCTGCACCTCGTCGATGTGGCCGAGGATCGTGGCGAGGTCGGTCTCGCTCGCCAGGTACAGCTCGTCGTGCAGCGCGCCGGTGCGCTCGGCGCGCAGCCGCACCTGAGCGGGGGACTCCTCGGCGCTCGCGTACAGCACCCGCCGCCCGGCACGTGCCGCCTGCGCGGCGACCTCGAGCAGCAGCGTGGACTTGCCGACGCCCGGCTCGCCGCTGAGCAGGATGGCGGCGCCGGGCACGATGCCGCCGCCCAGCACGCGGTCGAACTCGCCGACCCCGCTCGTGCGCCGGGGTGCGTCCTGTGTCGTGATCTGCGTGATCGGTCGGGCGGCGCGATCGGCGGTGGGTGCGAGGGCGTTCACGCGTCGGAGGATGCCGGTCTGGGCGGCCTGCTCCTGCACGGTTCCCCACTGCTGGCACTCGCCGCAGCGGCCGACCCATTTCGCCGTCGTCCACCCGCACTCCGTGCACACGTACGCAGGGGGAGCGGGTTTCCGGGTGGCCATGCCCCCAGGCTATCGGCGGGATCAGACATCCCTATCGCCCGGGTGATTATTCACGGCCCGGTGCCCCAACAGGGGTGTGGATCGCCAGAATAATGGAGACATGTCCAACGGCGGGTCCGTCTGCGGACCGATCTCGAGCTACTCCCGGGTGCGCATCCTGCACCTGCTCTTCGAGGCGGGGGTGACCGGTGCGTCCCGGCACCTCACGATCGGCGAACTGTGCGCGGCCACCGGCCTGCACGCCAACACCGTCCGCGAGCATCTGCAGCGCCTCATCGAGGGCGGCTACGTGATCCCCGAGGTGGAGCACCGCACCACCCGCGGCCGCCCGCGCACGCTCTACCGCGCCGCGACCGGTGCGTCCGACGCGTCGAGCCCGGTCGCCAGGGACAAAGCCAAGGCGGCCGCCCGTCGCGGCGACCTGCTGCGCAGCGTGGTGCCCTCCGCGGCCCCGAGCGCCCTCGGCCGTGACGCCGTGCACCAGCTCGACGCCCTGGTCGAGCACCTGGAGGAGAGCGGCTTCGAACCGGTCGTCGACGACCGGGTGCTGACGGTCGACCTGAGCCCGTGCCCGCACGCCGCCGGCCGTCCCGAAGACCGCCCGCTCCTGTGCCAGGTGCACCTGGGCCTCATGCAGAGCGTGCTGACCGAGGCCGGGGGACCGCTCGTCGCCGCGTGCGTGCGCGACGCTCAGAGCCCATCGGAGTGCACGGTGCAGCTGCGCGACACCACGACGCAGCAGTCCGACAGAAGAGGAGTCGCGCATGGAATGGCTTGATCCGCTCGTCCTGTCCCGATGGCAGTTCGGGCTGACGACCGTCTACCACTACCTCTTCGTGCCGCTGACGATCGGCATGGCCCTGGTGGCCGCGATCTTCCAGACGGCGTGGGTGCGCACCGGCAAGGTGCAGTACCTCCACCTCACCCGCTTCTTCGGCAAGATCTTCCTGATCAACTTCGCCATGGGCGTGGTCACCGGCATCGTGCAGGAGTTCCAGTTCGGCATGAACTGGTCGGACTACTCCCGCTTCGTCGGCGACGTGTTCGGAGCCCCGCTGGCCTTCGAGGGTCTCCTCGCCTTCTTCTTCGAGGCGACCTTCATCGGCCTGTGGATCTTCGGCTGGGACAAGCTGCCGCAGAAGCTGCACCTCGCGACCATCTGGTGCGTCTCGATCGGCAGCATCCTGTCGGCGTACTTCATCATCGCGGCGAACGCGTTCATGCAGAACCCCGTCGGCTACACGTTCAACGAGGCGACCAACCGTGCCGAGCTCACCGACTTCTGGGCGCTGCTGACCAACCCCGTGGCGCTCGCCGCCTTCCCGCACACCATCTTCGGCGCGCTCATGTTCGCCGCCGGTGTCGTCATCTCGGTCTCGGCCTGGCACCTGGCGCGGGGCCAGCACTTCGACACCATGCGCGTCTCCCTCAAGTTCGGGCTGTGGGCCATGATCTTTTCCACCGCGGGCGTGGTGCTCACCGGCGACCAGCTGGGCCTGGCGATGTACGCCGCGCAACCCATGAAGATGGCCGCCGCCGAGGCGACGTTCAACACCGTGTGCGGACCGGACGCCTCCTTCAGCCTGTTCACGCTCGGCACGCCGGACGGCAGCTCCGAGCTGTTCTCCATCCGCGTCCCATACCTGCTGTCGCTGCTGTCGACGCACACGCTCGACGCGTGCGTGCACGGCATCAACGACCTCAACGCCGAGTACGCCCAGACCTACGCCGCCACGGGCCTCACCGACTTCGCCCCGATCCTGTGGGTCACGTACTGGTCGTTCCGCTGGATGATCGGCCTCGGCATGGCCGCCGCCCTCGTCGCGGTCGCCGGCCTCTGGGTCACCCGCAAGAACGCCAAGAAGCCGGTCGCCCCGTGGATGTGGAAGGTCGCGATCTGGTCGTTCCCGCTCGCGCTCGCCGCCAACATCATGGGCTGGGTGTTCACCGAGATGGGTCGGCAGCCGTGGATCGTGTTCGGGCTGATGTCCACGCGAGACGGCGTCTCGCCCGGTGTCAGCGGCGTCGAGGTGCTCATCTCGCTGATCGCCTTCACCGCGATCTACGCCGCCCTCGCGGTGGTCGAGGTGCGGTTGATCGTGAAGGCCGCCCAGAAGGGGCCGGACACCGATGAACAGCCCCATGAGGAGACGGCTCAGCTGCCGTCGGTCGTGTACTGAGAGGAAGGAGCATCATGGATCTCGCAACGCTCTGGTTCTGGATCGTCGCCTTCCTCTTCGTGGGGTACTTCGTGCTCGACGGATTCGACTTCGGCGTCGGCATGTCGCTGCCGTTCCTCGGCAAGGACGACGTCTCCCGCCGGCAGGTCATCAACACGATCGGCCCGGTGTGGGACCTCAACGAGACGTGGGTCATCGTCGCCGGCGCCTCGCTGTTCGCGTCGTTCCCCGAGTGGTACGCCACCCTCTTCAGCGGGTTCTACCTGCCGCTGCTGCTCATCCTGCTCGCGCTCATCCTGCGCGGCGTCTCGTTCGAGTACCGCCACCAGCGGGAGAGCAGGAAGTGGAAGCAGGGCTTCGACCGGATGATCGTGATCGGCTCCGTCGTGCCCGCGCTGCTGTGGGGCGTCGCCTTCGGCAACATCGTGCAGGGCGTCGCGATCGACGAGAACCACATCTACGTCGGCGGCTTCTTCTCGCTGCTCAACCCGTACGCGCTGCTGGTCGGCGTGACCACCCTGCTGCTGTTCTTCCTGCACGGCGTGCTGTTCGTGGCGCTCAAGACCGACGGGCAGGTGCACGCCGATGCCCGGAAGCTCGCTGCCCGCGCGGCCGTGCCCACCGTGATCGCCGCCGCCGCGACCGTGCTGTGGACCTACTTCCTCGCCGCGGGGCGGGAGGCGCCGCTGCTGTGGCTGGTCGCGGGTGCCGGTGCCATCGCCGCGGTGTCGCTCATCGCCGCGATCGTGCTGTCGCTGCGGGGCCGAGACGGCCAGGCCTTCACCGCGGGCATCGTCACGGTGCTGACGGCCGTGGTGATGCTGTTCGCCGCGCTGTTCCCGTTCGTCATGCCGTCGACCATCGACCCGGCGTTCAGCCTGACGATCGCGAACGCGTCGAGCACCCCGTACACGCTGCAGATCATGACCTGGACCGCGCTGATCGCGCTGCCGCTCGTCATCGCGTACCAGACCTGGACATACTGGGTGTTCCGCAAGCGCGTCACCCGCAGCTCGATCGAGGGGGCGCCGGCCCACGCGTGACCCTGCCCCGCCCCCGATGATCGCCCCCGCATGAAACCCGTCGACCCGAGACTGCTGCGCTACGCGGCCGCCGCCCGTGGGTACCTCGCGGCCTCCGCGGTGATCGGCGTCGCCCAGACCGCGGTCACGATCGCGTTCGCGTGGCTGCTGACCGAGGCCATCACGGGAGCGATCGCCGGCCGAGACGTCACCGTGGTGCTGCTCACGCTGCTCGCGACGGCCCTGGTGCGCGGGCTGCTGATCGCCGCGTCCGACGCCGCGGGTACACGGGCGGCCGCGCGCACGGGCATGCAGCTGCGGTCCGCGCTCGTGGCGGCCGTCGGGCGCCTCGGGCCGGGGTGGCTGGCGCAGCGGAACCAGACGGCGCTCGCGGTGACCGCGGGGCACGGGCTGGAGGCGCTCGACGCCTACTTCGCCCGGTACATCCCGCAGCTGGTGCTCACGGCGATCGCGACACCCGTGCTGGTCGCGGTCATGTGGTGGCAGGACTGGCCGAGCGGGCTCACGGCCCTCATCACCCTGCCGCTCATCCCGCTGTTCCTCATCCTGATCGGCATCGCCACCCGCACCGTGCAGAAGCGGCAGTGGCAGACGCTGCAGCGACTGGCCGCCCGGTTCGCCGACACCGTGCAGGGACTGTCGACGCTGCGCCTGTTCGGCCGCGACGCCCGGGCGGCCGACCGCATCGAGGCCACCGCCGACGACTACCGCCGCGAGACCATGAAGGTGCTGCGGTTCTCGTTCCTGTCGGGCTTCTCCATGGAGCTGCTGTCGTCGCTGGCGGTGGCGCTCATCGCGGTCGCGGTGGGGTTCCGGCTGCTGTCGGGCGAGCTCACGCTCGAGGTCGGGCTGTTCGTGCTGCTGCTGGCGCCCGAGGCCTTCCTCCCCATCCGGCAGGTGGGCGTGCAGTTCCACGCGGCGGCGGAGGGGGTCGCCGCGACCGAGGACGTGTTCGCGGTGCTCGACGAGGCGCGGGGCGACGGCTCCGGCGTACACGACTCGGGAGCGCCTGCCGCGGTGAGCGCCTCCGGCGCGGTCCCCGGCGCAGCCGCCGTCCGTTCTCCGGAGTCGCGAACCCGCACGGACGGCGCCCTCGTCGTGGATCAGCTGCGCGTGCGCGACCTGCCGCCCGTGTCGTTCACCGCCGAGCGCGGCACCATCACCCTCATCGAGGGGCCGAGCGGCGCGGGCAAGTCGAGTCTGCTGGCGGCCCTGCGGGGCGCGGTGCCGTTCGCGGGCGAGGCGACGTGGTCCGGGCGTGACGTCCGCGGCCTCGCGTCGTCGGAGTGGCTGGCGTGGGCGGGCCAGTCGCCCGGGCTCATCCGCGGCACGGTGGCGGACAACGTCGCCCTCGGCGACCCGGAGCCCGATGCGGAGCGGGTGGGGAGGGCGCTCGACGCCGCCTGCGCCGAGGGCATCGACCCCGCGCGGGAGCTCGGCGTGCAGGGCAGCGGACTGTCGGGCGGGCAGGCGCAGCGGGTCGCGGTGGCGCGGGCGCTCTACCGCCAGGCGGGGATGCCGCACGCCGTGCTCGCGCTCGACGAACCCTCCAGCGCGCTCGACCCCGCCACGGAGGAGCGGCTGTGGTCCTCGCTGCGCGCGCGGGCGGACGCCGGAGCGACCGTGGTGCTGGTCTCCCACCGCCGGTCGGCGCGCGACATCGCCGACCGCGTGGTCGCCCTGGGGGTGAGCGCATGAGCGAGACCACCAGGGCCCGGCGGGTGCGCGAGGTGCTCCGCCTGGCGCAGCCGCCCGTCGCGCGGTTCCTGCCCGGCCTGATCTGGGGCGTGCTGTCGGCGGGCGCGGCCGTGAGCCTGCTCGCGGTGAGCGGCTGGCTGATCGTGAGCGCCTCGATCGTGGACTCGCTCGTGCCGCTGTCGGTGGCCGTGGTCGGGGTGCGGTTCTTCGCCGTGACCCGCGCCGTGACCCGCTACCTCGAGCGGCTCAGCGGGCACGATGCGGCGCTGCGGCAGCTGGCCTCGACGCGCTCCGACCTGGTGCGCCGCCTCATCCCGCTCTCTCCCGCGGGGCTCGGCGCGACCGACCGGGGACAGGTGCTCGCGGCGCTCGTCGACGACGTGGAGAATCTGCAGAACCTGCCGTTGCGGGTGGTGCAGCCGCTCGCGGTGTCGGCGCTCGTCGCCGTGGGGGCCGTGGGGTTCCTCGCCTTCGTGTCGCCCGCGGCCGCGTTGACCCTCGCCGTGTGCCTGGTCGTCGCCGCGCTCGCCGCGATCGGGCTCGGGTGGGTGTTCGGCTCCCGGGCCGAGTCGGCCGTGTCTGCCCGTCGCGCCGAGGTGTCGGCGGCCCTGGTCGACTACCTCGGCAGTCTCGACGTGCTGCTCGCCTACGGGGCGGAGGGCCAGGCGCGCGAGCGCATCCGGGTGGCCGACGCCGCCCTGCGCCGGGTCGTGAGCAGGGCCTCGGTCGCCCAGGCCGTCGCCGCGGGCACCGTGTCGCTCGTGGCGGGGGCTGCGTCGGTGTGGGCGCTCGCGGCGGCCGCGCCGGGACTCGCGACCGGGGCGATCGATGCGCCGTGGCTCGCGGTCGCGGTGCTCGTGCCGATGGTGGTGTTCGAGGTGTTCGGGGCCGTGCCGATCGCCGCGGCCTCGTGGCGCAGCGTGCGGGCGAGCGCCGAGCGCATCGTGGACGTGCTGCCGGAGCGCATGCCGTCGGAGCTGCGGACGGACGCGGGGGAGGATGTCGCGTTCGACGGCACACCGCGGGTCACGCTCCGCGGGGTCGCGGCGCACTGGCCCGGAGGGGTTCCGGCACTGCGCGGCGTCGACCTCGACCTCCGGCCCGGGGAGCGCGTGCTCGTGACCGGTCCGAGCGGTGCGGGCAAGAGCTCGCTCGCGGCCGCCCTGGTCGGGTTCCTCCGCGTGACAGGGGAGTACCGCATCGACGGGCGCGACGCCGCGGCACTGTCGGGTCCGGCGCTGCGCCGCACGATCGGCCTGTGCGAGCAGCACCCGCAGCTGTTCGATGAGGATCTGCGGCAGAACCTCCTGTTCGCCAGGGACACCGCGACCGACGCGGAGCTCCTCGACGCGCTCGACCGCGTGGGGCTCGGGGCGTGGGCGCGCGACCGCGGGGGCCTCGACGCCAGGGTGGGCGACCGCGGGGCGCTGGTGTCGGGCGGCCAGGCGCAGCGCATCGCCCTGGCCCGCGCGCTGCTCCGGGGGTTCCCGGTACTGGTGCTCGACGAGCCGACCGCTGGTGTGGACCCCGAGGCCTCGGACGCCCTGCTGCGCGACCTGCTCGACGCCGCGGGCGACCAGACGGTGCTGCTGATCTCGCACGTGGATCCCCCCGCGGGAACGGTGGACCGGGTGGTGCGGCTCGACGGCGGTCGCACGCTCTGAGGCGTCGCGCGACCGGCGTCGCGGCGGGACATCGAGGTCAGACGCTCATGTCGACGGGCGGCTCCATCACGATGCCCTGCGCCTCGAACGCGCGGCGGCGCTCCTCGATGCGGCGGTGCATCTCCACCTGCGCGGCCTCGACCAGGCGCGGGTCGAGCTCGACGGTGGGCGGGTGCGGGTCTCCGTGGTGCGCGGCGATGTAGGCGTCGAGCTCGGGGCCGCTGGTCCACGACGTGATGAGGGCGTACCGCGGGGCCGTGCCGCGGTGCCACACGGCGTGCCAGAACCGCTGCGTGTCGATCACGATGCGGGAGCCGGCGTGCAGGGGCAGACGCACCTCGGTCGCGGGGTCGAAGCGGTCGGAGCGGAGGATGAGCATCGACTCCGTGTCGTCGGTGAGGTTGACGTAGCCGCGAACCACCCAGCCCGTGCCCGGTTCGTTGAGCCGGTTGTTGTCGTCCTGGTGCAGGTTGTAGATCGCGTCGGCGTAGTCGTTGGGCTGCAGCTCGATCACGCGGCACCGGCCGATGCCCGCGCCCGGCTCCAGCGCCCGGCTCTGCAGCGTCGGCGCGATCGCGACCTGCGCGTCGATCCACACGCCGTCCTTGTCGGTGCGCGGAGGCGTGCGGTTCCAGAAGCCGTTGCAGTCGATGTCGCCCGCGTAGCTGGTGAGCGGGGCGAAGCGGGTGATGCCGGACGAGCGCCAGCCGACGTACTCCAGGTCGCGCCACTCGGCGGGATCGATGGGGCTCGTGTCGTCGTCGAGGACGACGTAGCCGGTGTCGGCGAGAGCCTCCGAGGTGATGAATGCCATGCTGCTGTCCTTCCCGTCGATGCCACCCCAAGACGGCGGGTTCTTAGGCAATCCTAACCGGCTGGTGCGGAGGTGCCGGGCGCCACGACCGGGCAAAAGGCGCGGGCGGTCACGCTGCACCCCACCGATATCCTGGGGCGATGACGCAGCCCCAGGGTGCCCTTCTCGTGGGCAGTGTGAACTACGACGACGCCGAGACCACGATGCGCACGGCGGCGGAGCTGCTCGGCGACCGCCTGCGCCGCCTCCCCGACGGCGAGGTCGGCAAGCGGTTCCACTGGATCATGTTCCAGCCCGACGTGATCGGCCAGGCCGACGGCATCGAGCGGATCGGCGACGAGCCCATCCCGTTCCCGGCCGGCATCGACGCGCGGGGGCTCCGCCTCACCGAGGGCGTCGACCCCGCGCGCATCGAGCTGCCCCCGCTCGGGTATGCCGAGGCCGCGCTCGAGTCGTACGCCCTGTTCACCCGGCTCCGCGAGGAGGGTGTCGTGGCGCCGGGCACCCGGTTCCAGGTGTCGCTGCCCACGCCGCTCGCCGTGATCTCCTCGTTCTTCCACGGCGACGACCGCGCGGCGATCGAGCCGGTGTACACCGCGGCGATCCTGCGCGAGCTCGATGGGATCCTCGCCGGGATCCCGCACCACGACCTCGCCGTGCAGTGGGACGTGGCCAGCGAGATGGGCATCATCGAACGCGCGTCGGGCTACGGCGCGGTCATGGAGGCGTGGTGGCCGGGCGATCCGTTCGACGGGCTGGTGTCGCGCCTCGCCGCCCTCGTCGACGCGGTGCCCGCCGACGTCGAGGTGGGGGTGCACCTCTGCTACGGCGACGCGGGGGAGAAGCACTTCTTCGAGCCGTCCGACGCCGGGAACCTCGTGCGCTACGCGAACGCCGTGGCCGCCGCGAGCTCCCGACCGCTCACGTGGCTGCACCTCCCGGTGCCGATCGCCCACGACGACGCGGCCTACTTCGCCCCGCTCGCACAGCTCGAGCCCGTGGACGAGCTGTACCTCGGCCTCGTGCACCGGGAGGACGGCGAGGAGGGCGCCCGTCGACGGATCGCCGCAGCGGCCCCGTACGTGCCGGCGTTCGGCGTCGCCACCGAGTGCGGCATCGGCCGCGCACCCGCCGGCTCGACCGAGGGCATCCTCCGCACCCACGCCGCGGTCGCCGCGGCCTGGTGACCGCTCGATTCGCGCGGCCGCCCCGTGTGTCGTAAACTGATCCGCGGTGACGTGTCCGAGCGGCCGAAGGTGCAACTCTCGAAAAGTTGTGTAGGGTAACCCCCTACCGTGGGTTCAAATCCCACCGTCACCGCCACCACGAAGGCCCCGACTCCCGTTGATATGACTGGGATGCGGGGCCTTCGTCATGTTCGGGGTGACGCTGGTCGGTGTGTCCAGGGGGCCTTCTTCAGCGTGCCCGTCGTCGCCTCCCTCGACTCGTCGATCTCCTACGACGATCCGGGCGGTGGTCTGGCGTGGAGACCGTCGCTAGGGATGTCAGACTGACCGCATGAACTCCCGCCGGCATGCCCGCGTGCAGACAGGGCTGGCGTACGCCGCAGAGACAGCGATCATCCTCGCCAGCCTCGCATACGTCATCACGGGTCAGCTTGCTGCGCTCATCGCGTGGGAGGCCGTTGCTCTGATCTACCTGACCATCGGCGGTGTCTTGGTCTGGCGGATGCCTGCGCGGCAGAGTCGCGCCGATCGCCGTGCCGCCGGCGAGAACCGGCGCTGGGCCTGGGTCGTACCGCTCCTCTCGAGCGTCACAGGAGCCTACTCGGCGGTGCTCGCGCTCATCGCCCGCAATGAGGCACAGGTCGTCGCCGAGGTGTCGTCGTTCGCGGTGGCGGCGATTGTGGGGGTGGTGCTCTCGTGGCTGCTCCTGCAGGTCGGTTTCGCCAACATCTACCGTTACACGGCGCTGGAGGCGCAGGAGCAGCAGATGGCGTTCCCGGGAACGATGTCTCCTGCGCCGATCGATTTCTTGTACTTCGCCTTCACGATCGGCACGACATTCGCGACGTCCGACGTGAATGTGCTGTCATCGCGCGTGCGCCGCGTCGTACTGGTGCACGGTGTGGTCGCCTTCTTCTACAACGCCTTGGTCATCGCGATCGCGATCCAGGTGCTGCAGTTCGTGCTCAGCGGTTGACCGGGGGATGTGCTGTGTCTCGTGCCCGGGCCGCGCCGATCCCGTCTCACGGCGGCTCTCACCGGCGTCGCCCCGCGTAGAGCGCGCGTGGTGCTCGGACCGGCCGAGCGCGTCCAGCGCCCTGCACCAGCTCGGACATGCCGTGTAGGCGATCACCGAGGCCTCTCGCTGTGGCGATCTCCATCAGCCCCGCGGTGACCCGTTGCGCGCCCGACACGAATCGACGTGTTCGCCGCTGGTATCGGTCCGCCGCGCGATGGAAGTCCTGCGGCGTGCGACGCAGCTCCTGAGCGAGGATGCTGCCTCCCAGCAGTCCCCCGTGCGCCCCCAGACCCGAGAGCGGGTCGATGCAGTGGGCCGCGTCGCCCACCAGCACTACTCTGCGCGAGTGCCAGCGGGGTGCACGGACCTGCGCGAACGCGGTCACGCGGGTCTGTTCCTGAGGTGCGTGGCGCACGGAGTCGACGAAATGAGCGAGATCGGAGCCCGATCCGGCGAGCAGGTCCGCGGCAAGCGGCTGCAGATCGGCCGCATCGAAACGATGCCTCGCACCCATCTGCACCGTGGTGACGACCAACGTCTCGTCCTTATCGGGATAGGGGAAGACCAGCGCGCCCAGGCGATTCCCGGTGAGCACGGCCGCGTCCGACGGACCCTCGAGGTGACCGGGCACGTTGACCCAGAGGCAGATGCGCCCGTTGATGTGGACGCTGGATCGATTCGACTCCAGTGCAAGCCGGCGAACGGTCGAACCGAGTCCGTCCGCACCGACGATGAAGTCATACTCGTCCTCCGAGCCGTCCGCGAAGTGGGCGCGCACGGCGTCGAGCCGCTGCTCGATCCCCACGAGCTCCTTGCCGAAGACGGTCGGAACCGATTCCGCGAAGCGCGTCGAAAGTCGCCCGACGAGGTCACCGCGTCTCGCCATCCGATATCCGGTCATCTCGAACTCGGCGATCTGCGAGCCGTTCCGCCGGAGAGAGACGAGCGGATCCGGAGCGCTGAGTTCGTGCGCGATGTCCTGGACGCCGAGCTGCTCCATGATCTCGAGGGCGGTCGGATCGAGCAGGATCTGGTACCCGCCCTCGTACGGCGCCTCTGCGGCATCGATGATGGTCGCGTCGTAACCGCTGCGAGCGAGCATGAAGGCGGTGGCGCTCCCGGCGATGCCGGCTCCGACGACGAGGACCCGCTGACGGGTGCGCGCGAGAGGCCGAGAGGCTCTCTTCACTGCGCGGGGATTCTGTACGCGGGCGGGGGATGTCGTCATGGGGGTCTCCTGGTGGTGATTCATCAGTGATGCGCGGATGTGGTGCGTTCGCGGTGCGACGGGATGACGAACCAGGCGACGACGGCGGCGATGGCCAGCAGGACCGCAGCGATCACGGAGGTCCACTGCATGCCGACCGTGAAGGCGTGCTGCGCCTGCTCGAGGATTGCTGCAATACCCGGCGCGGTCGCATCGAGATGGGACGAGGCTCCAGCCAGCGACTCCTGCACCGTCGCTGCGACCTCGGGGTCATCGATTTCGGCCAGGTTCGCGCGGTAGAGGGCGGTCTGTATCGATCCCAGGACCGCGATGCCGAGGGCTGCCCCCAGTTCGTATGCGGTCTCGGCGATGGAGGATGCGGCACCGGCGCGCTCCTTCGGTGCGGACCCGACGACGGCGTCCGTCGTCAAGGTCATCGCAAGGCCCGCGCCGAAACCCACGACCGCGAAGGCGACGATGATGCCCGCGAGCCCGGGCGATCCCTCGGTGATCGCGAGGATCACGAGACCGATCGCGCCGAGGGCGAGGCCCGTTGCAATGGCGCGGCCGCGGCCGATCCATCCGACTGCGAAGCCGGCGATGGCGATGACGATGATGGATGCGATCGTCGCCGAGAGCTCGACCAGGCCCGCCTCGAGCGGGCGTAGACCGCGCACGAGCTGAAGGTACTGGGAGAAGAAGAAGAGCAGGCCCACGAAGCCGAAGATCGCGACGGTGTTGGCCACGACGGCCCCGGAGAACGCCGGTGAGTGGAAGAGCGAGACGTCGATAAGGGGGTTGGACACGCGACGCTGGCGACGGATGAACCACCAGATCGCGGCGAGGCCGAGAACCACCGTCGCGGGGACGGTGAGATCGAACCCCTCGCCGACGACATGCTTGATGGCGTAGACGATGCTCAAGATCCCGACGAACGAGAGGACCGCGGAGAGCAGGTCGATGCGCCCGCCGTTGGGGTCGCGCGACTCGGGCAGCAGGAAGATCCCGCCGACGAGCACAAGGATCATGATCGGGACGTTGATGAGGAAGACGCTGCCCCAGTGGAAGTGCTCCAGAAGCGCACCTCCGACGATCGGCCCCACTGCGGCGCCGGCGGTGGCGCCGGCGGCCCACACGGCGATCGCGCGGGTCCGGAGTTTGGGGTCGGAGAAGATGTTGCGCACGATTGCGAGAGTGGAAGGCATGATCGTCGCGCCGCTGATGCCCAGGACGGCTCGCGCGAGGATGAGCATCTCGGGGGTGGGTGCCGCCGCGGCGAGGATCGAGGAGAGCCCGAAGCCGACGGCGCCGATCAGAAGGAGCTTCTTGCGGCCGATACGGTCCGCCAGATTGCCCATGGTCACGAGGAGACCCGCGAGTGCGAAGGAGTAGATGTCGCCGATCCAGAGCAGTTGGGTGGCTGTGGGGTCGAGGTCCGCCGACAGAGCGGGCACGGCAAGCGCGAGGACGGTGCCGTCGATCGCCAGGAGCAGCACGGCCAGGGTGAGGATGCCGAGCGCCGCCCAGGAGCGGGCAGTCACGGGAGCAGTGGCCGCGGGGGCAGATGAAGAAGTCACGGTCATACTCTAAAGACCAAACGGTCGGAACAAAAAGCTATTCGGCTTCTCACAGCAGATGATCGGTTTGGATGCTCCGTCTCGTCGTAACATCTGAATAGTCTGTACTGCCGACCGTGCAGTCGCTAGGAGCATCATGGAGCTGGAGCTCAGCAACACCACCGTTGTGCTGTTCGGCCCGGGTAACGAGGTCGATCGCGTGATTCTGCGTTCGCTCGCGTCGGAGGGATGCTCGACCTACGCCACGCGCTTCGCGAACTCCGGCGGCGATCTCGCGCAGCACAGTTCCTCCACACGTCAATGGGTCGCGATCGAAGACGAGATCGGCGAGCGCGCCGTCCGCAGAGTCGCGTCCTTTCTCGCCGATCAGGGGCTCTGCCCTGATGCGGTGATCTTCCACGTGGACGTCATCGATGCGCTCACAGCCCGCGCTCCTCATCGTTGGTGGCGCAGCGCGCGCGAGACCAAGGAGATACGACAGCGGGTGCGCAATGCCGTGAAGGAGATGGTCCGCGCATCCGCACAGGCTGCTCTTCACGTGATCCTCCTCCATCGACTCGCGTCCGACGGCGAAAGGACCGTCGCGCATCGTTGGCTCCAGCGCACGATGGCTTCGCTGATCCGGAGTTCGCCGGACACGGTGCGGGTGAATGCCGTGCTGCTGTCGTCCGAGCTTGCGTCGCCGGCAGCTGGCGGTATCGTCGCGTTCCTCAGCTCGCCCCTCGGGGCGACGATCTCGGGGGCGATCGTTCCGATCGACGGCGGAGGCCTCGCGCGAGACCAGGCATTCGCACTCGAGTACGAGGAGGCTCTCGATGACTGACGTCACTGCGCCCAGAGGTGCTGTCCGCATTCTCGGGGGTGCGGCATCCCGGCTGGCGATGCTCACGGAACTCACCCGCTTACAGGGCCGGACCGTGTACGGCGGAAACGCCGACGTGAAACCGCGGGAGGTCCGCACGACGGTGATCTTGATCGCTGAGTTCTTCGGCGAGGGCATGGACTGGGGTCAATGGCACGAGCGCGCCGCGACCACGCACGCGACCTTCGAGAGGGAGCTCGGGTGGCTCGCGAGCCCATCGACTGGCCTGCTTCTCGCGTACACCGACGCGCGAAGTCCCCGGAGCCGGAGGGACATGCGCCAAGGAGTGCGCGACGTGATCGCCGGGTTCTCGCAGATCGCGGCGACACGACCCGGAATCGAGTTCACTCTCAACGGCCTCGAAGTGCCCACGGACACCGATCACATAAAGCTCTACGGGCGTCTGCTCGAGTACCTGACTCGGCGCTCTGCCCTTTCCAGCGGAATCGTCGCGTCCATCGAGGACATCGAGGACCAGTCCATCGCACGCGCACTGACCAACTACCTTGTATAAGGCCGAGTGGCGTTGGACGACCGTGTCCGGGTCGGATTGGAGATCGACATCATGGGTGCATCCGAGGACGCGCGAACGAGTCGCAATGCCGAGCGCACCAGAGGGGTGATCCTGGATGCCGCCGTGGAGGCCCTCGCCACCCACGGAACCGGTATCTCCCTTGCTGCGATTGCACAGCGAGCGGGCGTCTCAAAGGGGGGCCTGCTCCATCACTTCCCTAGCAAGGATGCTCTCATCCTTGCGCTGGTCGAGGACTCGAACCGCAAATTCCGGGAGCATGTCGCGGAGTTCCTGGATCTCTCGGAGAACGAGCCCGGAAAGATGCTGCGGGCCTACGTGCGCGCGCTCTGCTCCGGCGGAGAAGCGACGACGCACTACTTCACCACGGCGCCGGCCTGGGCAGGCATTTATCAGATCCCCGAGATCGTCGCGCTCTCCACTTCTGACGCGGCGTGGTGGGAGACTCAGCTCGCTCTCGATGGGCTGTCCCCAGAGCGGATCATGGTCGTGCGGCACGCTGCCGAAGGTGTCGCTGCGTCCGTTGCCTATGGTGAGAACGATGCCGCCTACGCCGCGCAGGCGGAACGGCTGCTACTCGGACTGACGAGGGGCGAGGCGCTTCCCGAGTAGCACCTCGCTCCTCGCGTCGCCGCACGGGTCGTGCGCTGTCTTCACCACCCGCGCGGCTCCAGCCGCTCGAGAATCTCTTTCGCGGCACGGTGGCCGGACAGGATGGCGCCGTTCATGCTTCCCGACGTCTCGTCGGCTGTCTCGCTCCCGGCCCAGTGCACGGGGCCGATCGGCTCTCGGAGGAAGCGGCCGAAGGTCGTCCATGCTTTGGGCGGCACGGCGGGGCTCGGCCCGCCAGGGGCGAACACGTCGTTGCCCCAGGCGAAGTCGGTGTAGTCGATCGCCTGCAGCGCCCGGTCACCATAGAGGTGCGCGATGTGCTTCATGACGCGGCGGCGTCGCTCGGCCTCGTCGTAGGCGTCGAAGCCCCGCGCATCGCAGAACACCATGAGGATCCCCGGGCCGTCTGCACTCGGGCTGACGTCGAAGGTCAGGAACACCGTCTCGTCATCGGAGACGGATTCGCCCGATAGGCCCTCGTCGCGCCAGAACGGCCGGTCGAAAGCGACGAAAGCCTTGCTCAGCGCGCCGAGCCGCCAGGCCCGGGCGAGTCCGCGATGCTGATCCGGCAGCGCCGGTGAGAACTCGATGTTGGCGCGGTGAGTCGGCGAGGTCGTGACGACGACGTAGCGGGCCTCGAATCTCTGGTCGCGAGTCTCGACGGTGACGAGATCGTCCACCGTGGTGATGCGCTCGACCGGAGCGTCGAGGAAGACGCGGTCGCCGAGGGTGTCGGCCAGCCGCTGGACCAGCGAGTGCGTCGTGCCGAGCACCCGGTCCTGCTGGTCGCCGCCCTCCACCTTGAGCATGAATTCGATGCCGCCGAGGTTCTTGACGTAGCGCAGGGCGTGGAGGAGCGAGACGTCGCTGACGGGAGCTCCCCACTGCACGAGCGTGAACATGGTCATGAACTTCCGCGCGGTCTTCGTCGCACGCTTCGAGGTCAGCCATTCGCCGACCGTCAGGGAGTCCCACTCGGCCGCGCGCGGATGCGACCAGGGTTCCGAGACCGGGAGCTGATCCACCATCTTCTGCAGGGAGCTCAGGATGCGCGCGATGTCGACCATCCCGCCGGGCGACATCGCCGTGAGTCCCTCGACCTTGCGCTTGCCGTTGAAGGAGATGAGCCCCTTGCCCTGATGGAACTGCGGCACCAGCTCGCGGCCGAAGCGGGTCATCAGATCGTGAACGGCGGTGTGGTGCGGGGCCACCCAGGTGGCGCCGGCGTCGACGGGAACTCCCGCGACCTCGGTGGTGAGGATGCGGCCACCCACCCGGTCGCGTCCTTCGAGCACGACGACGTCATGCCCTGCGCGAGAGAGGCGATCGGCCGCGGAAAGACCCGCGAGGCCGGCACCGACGACGACAACGTCGACTGAGCGTGGGGCAAGTGCGTTCATGATCCATCTCCCGAGGGGTGTGAGGGCTGATGCTCTTACTGTACTGACTAGTCAGTACAGTAATTGCATCATCGACATCTCCACAGGATTAACTCAGGCGCGACGCACCCGGCCGAGGAGGTTCCTCTTCTGCCCGGTATGCTCCGGCCAGGGCGTGGTAGCTGCTCGACAGTGGTGGTGCACTCAGGGCTCAGGCGTCGCCAGGCGTTCGAGTTCCCCTCGCAGCGCTCGCAACTCCTTCTTCGACGGTGCAAGTCCCCAGCCCGCCGCGAGCCCAGCTCCGTCCACCGAGCTCGATATCACTGCTTGGGCACCGACGTGCAGCCCATCGTTCGCCAGTGCCGTCTTCCAGGCTGTGTTGTCCGCTGCCACTATCTCCTTTACGCCGGGCGCGATAGCGAGCGATGCGAGGAGGAAGAGTCGCTCACCCACCTCTTCGATCAGGTCGCCATCGAGTGACGCCGCAATGAATGCCCGCGCTAGACGCCCGGGGGTGTCACCCTCCTCGAGACGGTCGTGAACCAGGGTGCGGAACTGGAACAGGACGTGCTCCGCGAGAGCCGTCCATAACGCGTTCTTCGAGCTGTAGTGGTAGATGACTGCGCCGCGTGAGAGGCCGGCCGCCGCAGCCACGTCATCGAGCGTCGCCTTTGCGCCGTGAGAGATCACCACCGCTTTTGCGGCGTCGAGTATGAGCTGCTTCGTGTCATCGGGGCCGCGCCCGGTCGTTCGTCCCATGGTCGTCCTCCTCTTGAGGGATTCGCGTATGCCGGGGGCTTTCGACTCGGCAACTCCGTCGAGCGCGGCGTCACTGAGAGTCGGCTTCTCAACTGTACTGACGGGTCAGGGCCGTCCGTAGCGGGCGAGGAACGCGTCCACCGCGCGGGGCGCTGGGCCGCCCGTCTCGTCGACCCCCAGCAGTTGCGCGTTCAGGGCGGGCCCGATCACGAGCCACGTGAACTCCGAGGCCGCGGCGTGCGCATCGTCGATCTGCAGACCGCGGTCGACGGGGAGCTGCGCGAGCGTGTCGGCGAGGTTCTGGATGTTCCGGTTCCAGCTCTCCTCGAGGTAGAGCCGCGCGACCTCGGGGTGGGCCGGGGCCTCGGCGATCACGAGGCGTCGCATCCGCAGCACGGGCTCGCTCAGGATCCCCGCACGCATGGTCTCCGCGAGCTCGGTGAGGCCGCGGCGCACATCGTCGTCGGCGGCGAGCCGTTCGAGCGCCGGGCGCATCGCGTCGCGGCCCGCGGCCGCCCACTGCCGCACGACCGCGGTGTACAGCTCGGTCTTGGAGGAGTGGTCGCGGTAGAGCGAGGCCTTGGAGATGCGGGCCCGTCGGGCGACCTCCTCCATGGACGCCCCGGCGTACCCGTGCTCCAGGAACACGTCGCGCGCGGTGGCGAGGAGGGCGTCGCCGGTGAGTCCGGGCGGGCGGCCGGGGCCGGAGGCGCGCGAGGTCATACCGCCCACTTTAGTACTTGACAGTTCTCTATGCCGAGCGTAGTTTCGTACCAATCGGTACTAAAGGAGCCGCTCATGATCGTCCTCGGCATCGCCCTCGCCACGGTGGCCTCGTTCCTCGCCAGCGCCGCGCTCTACGCCATCCCCGCGGTCTCGACGCTCATCGCACGGACCAGCACCCCGCGCCCCGGGCTCCCCGTCGCCGTGCAGATGCTCACGGTCGTCGTCCGCAGCCTGCTCGCCGCCGGGCTGATCGCCGGGCTCATGGCGACCGCGGGGTGGCACGGCGCCGGAGCCGGAGCGCTGCTCGGGCTCGCGCTCTCCGTGCTTCCCCTCACCCTGCTCTCGGGCGGCGTGATCCACGAGAACACGGCCGTGCCCGCGGCCGGTGTCCACCTGCTCGACTGGGTCGTGAAGCTCGTGCTCACCGGCGCCATCGTCGGGCTCTTCCTCTGAACTGCACGGGAGCCACAATGACGAACAGCACTCCGCTCGACATCACCTTCACCGCGACGCTCGGCAAGGTCCGCGACGGCGACACCTGGACGTGCGTGCAACTGCCCGACTCGGCGACGATCTTCGGAACGCGCGGCCTGGTGAAGGTCGCGGGAACGGTCGACGGCGAACCCTTCCGCGGCGCGTTCATGGCCCTCGGCGACGGCACGCACAAGCTCCCCGTCGCGGCCGCCATCCGCCGGCGCATCGGCAAGACCGACGGCGACAGCGTCACGGTGCACCTGACCGAGCGCCTGAACTGACCGCGGCCGGGTCTCGGCACGCTCGGCACGGCCCGCACCGGTGGTCCTAGTGCCGGTGGCGCCAGCGGTGCGCGCAGAGCCCGATCAGGACGACCGCGGTGCCGAGCGCGAAGCCGGGCACGTCGACGATCATCGCGGTCGCGGCGCCCGCGAGCCCCGCGAGCAGCACCCCCTGGAGTGCCCAGGCGAAGCGCACGGCGCCACCGAGGTCGCCCATCGGCGTCGGCATCGGCGCGAGCAGCGCGGGCGGAAGCGGCCCCTGGAGTGCGGTCGCCAGCCGCGTGAGGACCCCGAACAGTCCGAGGAGCAGCACTCCGAGGACCGGTGGCCAGACGGTCGACCCCGTCGCGGCCGCGCACACGGCCGCCACCACGAGCAGCACGGCGGTCGAGACGGACACCGGGAAGAGGGCGTGTCCGGCGAGGAGTCGTTCGTCGCTCATCCCATAGAGCGGCAGATCGGCGGCCGCGGCCACGGCGTGCCGGATCCCGTCGGTGAGGGGACCGAGCCCGGCGAACAGGAGCACGCCGGCCGCCGCACCCCAGGCCCACTGCTGCCCCGACGCGCCCACGGCGAACGCGCCCAGCACGCCGGCGCCGGCAACGGCGACCACACCGAGGAGGAGCCGCCCGGGAGTGCGCACGGCTCCGACCGCGTCACTGCGCAGCAGCACGACCGTGGACCATCGGTGCGGCCGCACGGCACGAACCCGTCGACCGAACCGCGGAGGAGTCCGGTAGACCGCGGCCGCGGCCCCGAAGTCCATCCCCGTCGCCCGCACGGTCGCCGAGTCCCAGCGCAGCGACTGGGCGAGCAGGTCGGTGAGCTCCAGCCGATCCAGCAGCGCCGGCACCGTGGCGGCCAGCGCGACGGCCAGCGCGCTCAGCGCGACCAGCGCGGCGAGCGCGGGCAGTGCGTCGCCGGCGGGGAACGCGAGCCCGGCCCAGCCCCAGGGCGTGAACGGCCGCAGACCCGGCGCGGCCGTGGTCGCGGCGCCGAGGGCGACGACCGCCGCCGCACCCGGCAACGCCGCGCGAGGAAACACCTGGCCGATCAGCCACAGGATGGTCGCGATGACGCCGACCAGCGCGCCCGCCACGACGAACACGGTGACATCGAGCATCCCGGTTCCATGGCTCGCGGCCACGGCAAGGCCCACCATCGCCGCCGACGCGGTGGTCAGGGTCGCGACGACGACGCCGGCCCGCAGCACCGGGCCACGGAAGACGTCCGTCCTGCCGAGCTCTGCCGAGGCGAGGGCATGCGTGAGGAATGGTGCCCGCAGTGCCGGTCCCCTCTTCGGGCCACAGAGCAGGGCCCCGCCCCACAGCCCGGCGACGATCGCGACGGTCGCGCCAGGCGCTTCGCCCGAGGTCAGCGCGAGCGTCGCCTGCGGACCGGTCAGACCCAGCCACGCCGCTCGGACGAGGGGGACGACCGCCACCAGCGCCACCAGGAGCCCGAGGTACGCGGCGTACGCGTGGTCGGCGCGGGTGCGGGCGCTCCGAGAACGCCAGACCCGCACGGCCGCGGTGACGCGGGTGCTCACGCTGCCGCGTCCAGCCACAGCGTCTGGTCGGCGATCGCCTCCGCGAGCGTGGGGCTGTGCGTCGACACGACCACGGCGGCACCGTCGGCGCGGCGCGCCCGCAGCACGCCGATCATCGTCTCCAGATGCTCAGGGTCGAGGCGCTGCTCCGGCTCGTCGAGGATCAGCACCTCGAACGGCCGCGCGAGCACGAGCGCGATGCCGAACAGCTGCGTCTGACCGGACGACAGCTCGTGGGGGAAACGGTGCTCGAGGGGGGTGAGCCCGAGCTCGGCGAGCACGCGCCGCGCCTGCTCCGCGGCGCCGGCGGCATCGTCCGTCCACGTCGTCGCCACCAGGAGGGCGTGCTCGAACACCGTGAGGTCGGGCGCGGTCGGCGGCAGGCCGATCATCGCGGCGACGCGGCGGCGGAACCCGGGATCACGCGGCGTCACCGGCTCTCCGTCGATGCGGACACGGCCGTGCGAGGGCATGCGGGTGCCCGCCAGCACGCGCAGCAGCGTCGACTTGCCCGAGCCGTTCGCCCCGCGGATCACCAGCGCGGAGCCCCGCTGCGCGGACACCGTGACGGCCGGGAGGAGGGTCAGGTCGCCCGTGCGCACCGTGACACCGTCCACCTCGATCATGGACACATCCTTTCAGCTGCCCGCCCCCCGAGTGAGGTCCGGGCGGGTCGGCGACGGCGGCGCGCTGAGCCGGCGCGACTCCCGCAGCAGTGTGCGGATCTCGCGGGGGCGGTAGCGCAGGAAGATCCGCTGCGGTCGGGTGCCCCGCGTCAGGGCATCGGTCCCGCCGTCGCAGTAGATGACCTGGCCGGTCAGAAATCGGTTCTCGGCGGATACGGCATGGGCGAGCAGGGCGGCGACGGACGCGACCGGCCCCGGTGCCCCCAGCGGCTGCGGCAGCGCCGTCTCCAGCAGGCGCCGCTCGCGCTCCCAGCTCTGCATCACCAGTTCCGTGGCGATGATCCCCGGTGCGACCGCGTTCACGACGATGCCGCGACCCGCCCACTCCGGCCGCACGGAGGCGGTCCGGATCCACTGGTTGAGAGCGATCTTGCTGGAGCGGTAGAGCTGGCTGCCGCGGCGCGTGCGGATGAGCCTTGCGGCCACGCGCCGCGCGGTCGCCTCATCGCCCCGCAGGCACGCCCGCACCAGTGCACCGCTCCCGCGGTTCAGCGTCGACGACGAGGACACGACGGCGGCGGCGGGGGCGGCTGACCGGGCGAGAAGCGGCCGCAGGTCCTCCAGGACGGCGACGGCGCCGAAGTAGTTGAGGGCCACGGTCTCCACCCGCGGTGCGCCGATGCCGGCCGCCGCGACGACGCCGTCCACGCGGCCGCCGCTGCGCGCGTCGACCTCGATGCGCAGCCGCGCGCGGCCCTCGGGCGTCGCCAGGTCGGCACGGACGTCGACCGTGTCGCCGATGCCGCACGTGATCACCCGGCCCTGAGCGGAGAGCCGCTCGGCGACGGCGCGGCCGAGGCCGGAGTCCGCTCCGGTGACCACGTACAGGCGGGGGTCGGCATCCATGATCACAGCATGGACGAAAGAGTGCAGATCTGCAAACTTATGGCGGGGCGACGCTAGGCTCAACTCATGCGAGAGGCGCACGAGAACGGGCACGAGGCCCGACGCCGGCGGACCAGACAGGCCGTGCTGGCCAGCGCGTCCGAGCTCTTCCACGCCCAGGGGTACGACGCCACGACGGTCGCCCAGATCGCGCGCCACGCGAACGTCTCGGAGCGCACCTTCTACGTGCACTTCCCCGCGAAGGAGGACGTGCTCTTCGCCCACGTGCACGACTTCACGGCGCTCGCCCTGGGCGCCGCCCACGACAGTGCCTCACCGCACGCCGCCGACCGCGTGCGGGAGGCCCTGCGAGTGCTCATCGACGCCTCCACCACCGACGCGGCGCTCGCTCGGCAGGCATCGATCCGCGCGGCCCTCGGGGCTCGCGGCGAGTTCCCGCGCGCCCTCGCCACTCAGCTCCTGGCGCTGGCGCGCGCGCTCACCCGGGAGATCTCGGCGCGCACCGACGCGGGCGCCGCCGACGTCGCGCCGATGGTGGGAGCGGCGCTGGGAGCGGTCGAGGGCGCCGGAATCGACGCCGCTCTCCGCGGCGTCGACGGTGAGGGGAGGCGCACCGCGATGCGCGGGGCGCTGGACGCGGCCCTCCGCGGGTTCCGCCCATCCGCCGCGACACCGGGTGGGGACGACGGCGGAGGCCGCGGAACTCACCCGTCCGGGTGAGCCGCGCGAGCCTGCGGGGTGGAAGCATGAGGACGATGAGGTCGGACACCAGGGCGGTCGAGTCGACGGGGCGCGCCTGGGTGCGCGTGGACCTCCTCGTCGCCGTGATCGCCGCAATCGTGCTGCTGCCATCGAGCCTCGCCGTGCTGGGGGACCCGGCGTTCCGCCCCGAGCCGTTCGCGTTCGCCATCGTCGTCACCCTCTGCCTGCTCGTGCATGCCGCGACCTTCGTCGCGATCCGTCATCCCCTCGCCGCCCTCGCCGCCGCCGACGCGGTCATGCTCGTCCTCGTCCTCCTGTCGCCGACCGCCGCCGTCCCCACCGCCTTCCTGCCCTCGGCCGCGGCCTACCTGCTGGTGGTCGGCCAGGTGGCCGCGCGCTCGCGTCGGCCGTTCCCGATGCTGGCGCTGGCGGGCGGCATCGGCGGCGCCGCCCTCATCGCGGTGGTCGAACCGCACCTCGGCGACTTCCGGCTCGGCACGTTCGTCGGCCTCTGCGGCGCGATCGCGGCCGCCTGGGCGCTCGGCCTCGTCGTCCGCGTGCGCAGGGATCAGACGGAGGAGCGCGCCACGGCCCGCGTCGCGCGTGCGATCACGGATGAGCGCGCCCGCATCAGCCGGGACCTGCACGACGTCGTCGCCCACGCCGTGACCGTCATGATCGCCCAGGCGGAGGTCGCTCGGCTGACGCGCGACGACGATCCCGCCCGCAGCGACGCCTCCCTCGCGATCGTCGTCGACACCGGCCGGGAGGCGCTGCGCAGCATGCGGTCGACCGTGGCACCGGAGGCGCCGCGTGAACCGCTGCCCACGGTCGACTCCCTCGCGGCCCTCGTGGAGAGCGTGCGCACTCCGTCGGTGCGGGCGCTGCTCGAGGAGTCGGGCGAGCGGGGTCCGCTGCGCGCCGACGCCGCCCTCGCGCTGCATCACGCCGTGCGGGAGGCGCTCACCAACGCCCTGCGGCACACGTCGGCCCCGGTCGTGATCGACGTGCGCCTCCGCTGGCTCCCCGGCCGGCTGCGGGCGACGGTGACCGACGACGGCGGCACTGGTCCTGCCGAGTCCGACCTCGGCAGCGGCATCGGGCTGATCGGGATCGCCGAACGCGTGCGGCTGGCGGGTGGCACGCTCACCGCACGACCCCGGAGTCCCGCGGGCTGGTGCGTGCAGGTCGACCTCCCTGTGACGCGGAGCGCGGCATGAGTGTGCGGGTGCTGCTCGTGGACGACCAGGAGCTGCTGCGCACCGCGATCGCGCTGACCCTCGAACGGGACGCGCGCATCGCGGAGGTCGTCGCCGTCGCGTCGGGCGAGGCCGCCGTCGAGCACGTCCGCGCCCACGCCGTCGACGTGGTCCTGATGGACATCCGCATGCCCGGGATGGACGGGATCGCCGCGACGCGCGAGATCCTGCGCATCCGTCCCCGCCTCCGCGTGCTGATCCTCACCACGTTCGACCTCGACGAGTACGTGTACGCCGCGATCCGCGAGGGCGCGAGCGGCTTCCTCACGAAGGATGCGACACCGCAGGCGCTCGCCGACGCCGCGGTCACGGTGGCCGAGGAGGGGTCCGTGCTGTCGCCGCGCGCGACGGCGGCGCTGCTGGGGTTCGTGCGTGACGGGGCTCCGACGGTCGATCCGCCCGAGGTGCTCGCACGGCTCAGCCCGCGGGAGCGGGAGGTGGCGCGCGCGCTGGCCACCGGCGCCTCGAACGACGACATCGCGCGTCGGCTCTTCCTGTCGGCGAACACCGTGAAGACGCACGTCAAGGCGGTGCTCGCCAAGCTCGACGTGCCCGACCGCGTGCACGTCGTCATCTGGGCGTACGAGAACGGGCTGTTGCGTCCGCGCGGGTGACCGGGCGGGCCCGGAAGGATCACCCGGACGGGTGAGGGTGACGCCTCCTGCGGGCGAGGTCGCGGGATCCGCGGATTCCTAGCGTGGAGGCATGTCACCTCTGAGTCGCCCCGCCACCTTCTGCACTCTCGTCGCCGTGGCCGCCGGCGCCCTGGCCGTCGCCGCCTTCACCCTGGCGACGATGGTCGTCCCGGGCATCGATCCGCTGCCCTCCAGTCTCGCGGGCCACCTCGGCGCCGGGGTCGAACGCGCCCTCTCGCTCATCGGTGCGCTGGCCGCGCTCGTCCTCTCGGTCGGTGCGCTGGTCGCCAGGGCGGTGTTCCGCAGTGTTCCTCCGTGGCTCGTCCGCACGGCGGCGCTGGTCGCCGCGCTGCTGCTTGCACTGACGACGCCCGGCGGCATCATCCCGGCTGCGGGGTACGCCTTCGCGGTGAGCGTGGTCGGGGGAATCGTCGCCCTGGTGGTGCTGGTGGCGCTTCGCCGTCCCTGGAGGGGGCTTCTGCTCGGGGCTGTGCTGATCGGTGTCGCCGCGGCGGCGCTCGCGTTCGGATCGGGCGAGCTCGTGCCCCGGGTCGCGGAGGCGCTCGGTGCGATGCTCCCGGGCGCCGCCGTCCCGCTTGCCCACGTCGTCGCGTCCGCCGGTCTCTTGATCTGGACCATCGGCGAGGCCGCTGGTGCCCGCGGGCGGCTGGCCATCGCGGTGCTCCGACACCGCCGGTCGCTCACGGTCGTCGCGGCGGCGTGCGCGCTGCCCTATGTCGTCGCGCGGGCAAGCTGGCTGACGCCGTGGCCGCTCTTCGGGGGGAGCGCGGAACTCTTCGCCGCAGAGCCCACCGTCCGGGTGGTGGGTCTCGTGCTCGGTGCGGGGATGCTGGCGGGCGGTGTGCTCACGCTGGGCCTCATCCGTCCGTGGGGACTCCGGTTCCCGCGCAGCCTCGCCGGCCTCGGAGGGCGACGGGTCCCGCCCGCGCTGGCCATCATCCCCGCGAGCGTCGTGAGCGTCCTGTTCACGGCTGCCGGGCTGCAGTTCGCGGTCGAGGGGACGGGATCGATCGGTGACACCGGCTATCTGCTGCTCATGTTCCCGTTCTGGCTCTGGGGTCCGCTGCTCGGTCTCGCGACGTGGGGATACGCGATGGTCAGGGCCACGCGACCGGCCCGTCAGCCTGCGACGGCGTCCGCCGGCTGAGGCGACGGGGCCTGCGTGAGCCGGGACAGGGAGCGCAGGAAGGGCTCCCTGTCCTCTTCCGGGAGGCGGTCGAGCAGCGACGAATAGAGGTCGTCGAGGGCGCCGGCGGTGGACGACACGATCGCGTGCCCTCGGTCGGTGACCTCCACGATCCGCACACGGCGGTCCTCCGCCAGGACGCGCCGCTCGGCCAGTCCCGCGCGTTCGAGGGCATCGAGGGTGTTCACCATCGTCGACTTGTCGAGGCAGGCCAGTTCCGCGAGTTCCTTCTGCGTCTTCTCGCCGGCTGCGGCGCAGAGGAGGACGCTCACCGTGCGCAGCGTGGTGTCCTGCGTCTCCAACTGCGCGGTGGCCTGCTGTTCGATCGACCGGGTCAGCAGCTGCAGCTGCACCACGAGGTCGCTCACCGTGCGCGCGATCATGTCAACAGAATAGCATCGCACTTATATCGTCTAAAAATAGATCATCTGCTACTGTCTGACCACCTCACTTTCCTATCGAAGGGCCACCACCATGAATTCCGCCCGCGCCCGCTGGACGGCGCTCAGCGTCCTCTGCATCGGCACCCTGATGACGGTCCTCGACGAGACCATCGTCAACGTCGCGCTGCCGGTGATGCAGCGCGAGCTCGGGTTCACCCAGGCCGGGGTGTCCTGGGTGATCAACGCCTACCTCCTCGCGTACGGCGGTCTGCTGATCTTCGCCGGACGCCTCGGCGACCTGATCGGGCATCGGCGCGTGCTGCTGATCGGCGTGTCCGTCTTCACCGTCGCCTCGGTGTCGGCGGGGCTGTCGTCGAACGCCACGATGCTCGTGATCTCGCGCTTCGCCCAGGGCGGCGGCGCTGCGATGATCACCGCGGTCACCCTGGCCCTGATCGTGACCATGTTCACCGACCAGCGGGAACAGACGCGGGCCATCGGGTTCTACAGCTTCACGTTCGCCGGGGGCGGTGCGCTCGGGCTCCTCGTGGGCGGGGTGCTGATGCAGCTGACCAGCTGGCAGTGGCTGTTCTTCATCAACCTCCCGATCGGACTGCTCAGCCTCGTCGTCGGTTGGCGTCTGCTGCCCCGCGGTCGCGGCCCCGGTCTGACCGCCGGACTCGACATCCTCGGCGCCGGTCTGCTCGTGTCGGCGGTGTCGCTGCTGGTCTACGGCGTCATCACGGCCGAGCACCTCGGCTGGGGCGGCCAGACCCTCGTTGCCCTCGGCGTCGCCGTCGTCCTGCTGATCGCGTTCGTCGTGCGGCAGCGCACCGCGCGGGTGCCACTGCTCGCCCTGCGCATCCTGAAGGATCGCGACGTCGCGGGAGCGAACGTCGTGCAGTTCCTGGTCACCGGCGCCCTCTACGGCTCCTTCTTCCTCGCGACCCTGCTTCTGCAGCAGGTGCTCGGATACGCCCCGATGCAGATGGCGCTGTCGTTCGTTCCGCTGACGGTCGTCACCGCGATCGCCTCGATCCTCCTCGCCCCGTTCGTCACGGCGCGCTTCGGCGAGCGGATCGCGCTCGTCCTGGGACTCCTGGTCTTCCTGGCGGGTGCGCTGCTGCTCTCGCACGTGCCCGTCGACGGGGGCTACCTCGCGGACGTGCTCGTTCCGCTGCTCCTGCTGGGCCTCGGCATCGGCACCGTGCTCCCGCCGATCATGGGCCTCGCGATGTCCGGCGCCGCGCCGGACCAGGTCGGCGTGGTGTCGGGGCTCGCCAACTCGACCGGGATGATCGGCGGTGCGGTCTGGACGGCGGTCGTCGCGTCTCTCAGCGGGGTGGTCACGTCGACACTCGTCGCTGCCGGCGCCGACGAGCGGGTCGCACTCCGCGACGGGCTCGCGGTCGGAGCCCTCGCGATCGCGGGCGTCCTCGGCGTCGCGCTCGTCGTCGCGGGGGTCGTGCTGCGGCGACGGATCCCGGAGGAGGCCCGGGGGTCCGCGGACCGGGATCGACGCGACGTGCCGACCGCGCTGTGATGGACTGGCGAGCATGACCAACGAGGACCGACTCGCTCTTCCGCGTCCGATCCGCGAGCGGTTCGAGGCCGGCGACGCCGCGACCAGGGAGTGGGTGAGCGCCGTCCCCGCGGTCGCGCACGAGCTCTTCCAGCGGTGGGCGCTGCGACCCGACGGCGAGGTGCGGGCGGGGGAGGCGGGCCTCGTCGTGCCGGTGCGCGACGAGGAGGGCGCCCCGGCCGCGCTCAAGCTGCAGGTGCCGCGCGCCGAGACCACGGCGGCGATCCTCGGTCTCACCGGCTGGGACGGACGGGGTGCCGTCCGCCTTCTGGACAGCGACGAAACCCGGGGTGCCATGCTGCTCGAGCGCCTGGATGCCGAGCGGCCTCTCGCCGCGATCGACGACGACGACGAGGTCGTCCGGGTCATCGGCGACCTGCTGCGGCAGCTGCATCGCGCACCCGCCCCCGAGGGTCTTCCGCGCCTCGGGGTGGTCGCGGCGGAGATGATCGAGGCGGCGCCGGCCGCGGCGCGGGTGCTCGACGGCGACGACCGCACGCGACTCGACCGGTGGGTGCGCACCGTCGCGGAGGTGCAGCCCGAGCCCGGAGATCGCCTCCTGCACTGGGACCTGCACGACGGCAACGTGCTCGCCGCCGACCGTGCGCCGTGGCTGGCGATCGACCCCGAGCCGCTCGTGGGCGATCCCGGATTCGACCTCTGGCCCGCCCTGGACAGCCGGTGGAGTGCCGGCGGGGCGGCCGATGCCGGGCGCCTCGTGCGACGCCGCTTCGACATCCTGACCGAGATGCTCGACCTGGATCGCCGCCGCGCCGCCGCGTGGACGCGCGCGCGGCTGCTGCAGAACACGCTGTGGGACATCGAAGACGGTCACACCGCCGTCGGTGTCCCGGCGAAGGTCGTGGACGAGGCGCTCGCCTCCGTCGGCGTCGGCGGAGGGTCTTGACGGGAGAGGCACCCCGCCCAATACTTAGGTACATGCCTAAGTATCCCGACGACCTCGACGCCGTGCTCCGCGCCCTCGCGGACCCCACGCGCCGGGCGATCGTCGAGAGGCTCGCCTCATCGCCCGCCATCGTCTCGGAGCTCGCGGCGCCGTTCACGATGACGCTGCCCTCGCTGCTGCAGCACCTCGGAGTCCTGGAGGCCGCGGGGGTGATCACGTCGGAGAAGCAGGGCAGGGTCCGCACGGTCACCCTGCGCCCCGGCGGCCTCGACGTGCTCCACCTCTGGCTCGGCCAGCAGCGCACACCGGCCGAGCACAGCGCCGACCGGCTGGGCATCCACCTCGCCCGCACCGCCCCGAAGGAGCACTGACATGACCCGCGTCCGCATGGACCTGTTCGCCTCCCTGGACGGCTACACGCCCTCCGACCTCACGCCCGACAGCCCCATGGGGGAGGACTGGGGGCGCCTCACCGCGGCCTACGCGGGCACCCGCACGTTCCGCGAGAAGATCTTCGGCGACACCAGCGGCGCCGGAACCACCAGTGTCGACGACCGCTACGCCCGCGCGTTCTTCCAGGGCGTCGGGGCCGAGATCATGGGCGCCGGGATGTTCGGCCTCCACTCCCACCCCGACGACCCCGACTGGAAGGGGTGGTGGGGCGACACCCCGCCGTTCGGCACGCCCGTCTACGTGCTCACCCACACCGCCCCCCGCCCATCGATCCCGATGGACGGCGGCACCACGTTCCACTTCCGCGATGCCGCGATCGAGGACGTGCTCGCCGAGGCGTCCGACGCCGCGGGCGACCTCGACGTGCGCATCGGTGGCGGCTACCGCACGGCGCAGGCGTTCCTGCGCGCGGGACTCGTCGACGACCTGCACCTCCTGGTCGCGCCGCTCTTCCTCGGCCGCGGATACCGCCTGTGGGACGACCTGACCGGCTTCGAGAACACCTACACCGTGACGACGGAAGCGGCCGAGAGCGGCGTCGTCCACGTCACCCTGACGCGATAGGACACCGCGATGACGACGGAGCACCGGCTCGCACACTCCGGATTCACCCTCACCCGCGACTACCCCGCTCCGCTCGACCGGGTGTGGGCTGCCTTCGCGGACGAGGACCAGAAACGCGGATGGTGGGGCGACGCGGACGCCATCGAGGAGCGGGAGTGGGCGTTCGACTTCCGCGTCGGCGGGCGCGACGTCCACGAGGGGCGGTTCCACGACGGACCCGTGTCGCGGTACGTGGCCACCTACACCGACATCGTCGACCGGGTGCGGATCGTCACCGCGTACGACATGTGGCTGGACGGGGAGCACATGTCGACCTCGGTCGCATCCCTGGAGTTCGAGGCGGTCGACCTCGGCACGCGCTTCACCCACACCGAGCACGGTGTCTTCCTCGACCGGTTCTGGGACGACGGACCAGGGCGCGAGGCCGGGACGCGCGGGCTCCTCGACGCGCTCGGCTCCTTCCTCGCCTGAGCCCGAGGCCACCCAGGCCGCCTGAACGCCGCCCCGTGTTGGTAGCATCCCGCACATGAGCTCGCCGGAACCCGCCCCCTCTCGGCCGCCGCGCGACGAGGCCGTCGAGCGGGCCGCGCTCAAGGAGCGCGTGTACGCCACCTTCACCGGGCTCGCCATCGTGCTCGTGCAGAACGCGAACGCGGAGCACACCAGCGCCGCGCGGGCCACGGTCACCCTGCTTGTCGGCATCGTGGCGATCGCCCTCGCCGGGTTCGCGGCCGACCTGATCGCGCACCTCGCGACCCACGGCCGCTTCCCGCGCGGGGCTGAGCTGACGGAGCTGCTCCGGCTCACCGGCACCGCCATCGGCTCTGCCGCGATCCCTCTGCTCGTCCTGCTGGCCGCGGTGCTCGACTGGATCGAGCTGCAGACCGCGCTCACCATCGCGTCGGTGGTGTACCTGGCGATCCTGGGAGTCATCGGCTACGTCGCGGTCCGCCGCACGGGCCTGAGCGGGTGGAAGCAGCTGATCGCGATGGGGATCCTCGTGGGGCTCGGCGCTCTCGTCGTGGTCGTGCAGCAGCTCGCACACGGCCACTGAGCGACGGTCGCGGCGTCGGCCCCGTCGGGGGCGCGATCAGCCCTTGACCGCCCCGCCCAGTCCCGCCGAGCGCAAGAACACCGACTGGAACAGCAGGAACATCGCGATCGGGATGAGCGTCGCGATCGCGAGGGCCGCGAGGAACACGTCGAGCTCGGTCTGCGACTGCACCGCCGGGAGCCGCACCGACAGCGGCTGCACCGCGGGGTCGGGCAGCACCAGCATCGGCCACAGGTAGTCCTTCCACGCCGCGATGATCGCGAACACCGACACCACGCCGAGGATGGGCTTCGACATCGGCAGCACGATCGACCAGAACAGCCAGAACGGCCCGGCGCCGTCGGTGCGTGCCGCCTCGAACACCTCGCGCGGCAGCGAGTCGAAGAAGCGCTTCACCAGCAGGATGTTGAACGCGTTCGCCCCCATCGGCAGCCACACCGCGAGGTAGTTGTTGAGCAGGTTCACGTCGCCGGGCAGCGGCGGGTTCACGATCGTCAGGTACAGCGGCACCAGCAGCACGATCCCGGGGATGAACAGCGTCGCCAGCACGAGCGCGTTCAGGATCGGCGCGTAGCGGGGTCGCAGCACCGACAGCGCGTACCCGGCCGTGGTCGCGACGAACAGCTGCACGAACCAGGCGCCGAGCGCGATCACGACCGTGTTCAGGAAGTACTGGTCGATGTGGATGTCGTTCCACGCCGTCTCCAGGTTCGCCCAGTCGATGCCGTTCGGCCACAGCGCGAACGGCTGCTGGAGGGTGTCCTGGGTGGGGGTCACGGCGGACTTCGCGAGCCACAGGATCGGCCCGAGACCGGCCACCACGAGACCCACCGCGAGGAACACGTGCGTGAGGGTGAGGCCGACGCGGATGCCGGGGCGCCGGCGCTCGGAGGCGGAGATCACGGTCCGGTCGCCCACGGCGTCGGCGGCCCGGGCGGCCGCTCGTTCCGCGGCGCGGGAGGACAGGCGGGAGGACAGGCGGGTGGTGAGGCTCACGTCGTGCTCCAGCGGTCGGTCAGTCGGAAGTACGCCCAGGACAGGACGGCCAGCACGATCGCCAGCAGCACCGAGACCGCCGTGGCCTCGCCGTAGTCGCCGCCGAGGCTGTTCCGGAACGCCTTGTCGTAGATGTAGAGGAGCACGGTCTTGGTCGCGCCCGCCGGTCCGCCGCCCGTGAACAGGAACGGCTCGAGGAACACCTGCGCGGTGGCGATCACCTGCAGGATCAGCATGATGAAGAGGATGCCGCGCAGCTGCGGCAGCGTGACGTGCCACACCTTCTTCCAGATGCCGGCGCCGTCGACCTCCGCCGCGTCGTACAGCTCGGGCGGCACGCCGAGCAGCGCGGCCAGGTAGATGATGATCGATCCGCCGGCCCCGGCCCACGTGGCCTCCAGCACGAGTGACGGCATCGCCTGCACCGCGTCCTGGATCCACGGCTGCGGCGGGATGCCCACCCACCCGAGCACGGTGTTGAACACGCCGGACGGGTCGGCGCTGTAGAAGAACTTCCACAGCAGCACCGCGACGACGGGCGGGATCACGACCGGGAGGTAGGCGAGCGCGGAGTAGATGCCCTTGCCGCGGCGCACCTCGCTCATCAGCACCGCCATCAGCAGCGGCAGCGGGAAGCCGAACAGCAGCGCGAGCACCGCGAACCACAGCGTGTTGAGCACGGCACGGCCGAGCTCCGGGTCGCCGATCACCGCGAGGTAGTTGTCGAACCCGACCCACTCGGAGACGATCAGGTTCGTCTTCTGCAGGCTCATGATCACCGACTGCACGATCGGCGACCACGAGAAGAACACGAACACGAACAGCATCGGCAGCACGAACACGAGGTTCGCGAGCCCGCCGCCGCGCAGCCACGTGAGCGGCGAGCGGCGACGGGTCTTGCGCACAGCGGGCGGCGGAGGGGTGCCCGCCGCCGCCCGCTGCTCGGGGAGCGTCATCGTCATGGAGCGCTACTCGTCGAGCTTCGCCTGGGCGTCGGTCTGCGCCTGGGCGAGCAGGGCCTCGATGTCGGCGTCCTGCTGGGTGAGCACGGTCTGCACCACCGCGTCGAGCAGGGCGTAGACCTCCTGGGTCTTCACCTTCGGCTCGCCCACGGGCGTCTGGTCCCAGATGCGGTCGCTGAACGGCTTCATCTGGTCGACCGGAACGTTGATGTAGTCCGCGATCCACACCTGCGACTCGTCGTACAGCTGACGGCTGAGCACCGGCAGCAGCGGGGTACCAACGGCCTGCCCCGACTCGTCGAGGGTCTTCGCGTCCTGCACGGCCGCGTCCTCGTCCATCAGCTTCTGCATGTAGTACCAGTCGATCCAGGTGACAGCGGCGTCCTTGGTGGCGTCGTCGACCGTGGGGCTGATCACCGCGATGTCGCCGCCGCCGAGCGTGCCGGCGTCGTCGCCCTCCATCGGCACGACCGTCATGCCGTAGATCTCCGAGTCCATGCCGAAGTCGCGCACGAGGGCCGTGTAGATGTCGGAGCCCGAGGTGTACATGCCGATGTTGCCCGCGGCGAACTCCTGGTTGATGGTGCCCCAGTCGAGGTCGACCTTGGAGCCGAACGACCCGTCCTCCCACTTCACGTCGTGGAGGAACTGGAGGGCGGCCTTGGTGGCGTCGTTGTCGATCGTGGCCTCCGCGGTGCCGTCGCCGTTGTCGGTCTGCGTGCGTCCGCCGCGCGCGACGGTCTGCGAGGTGAGCTGCCAGCCGCCGGTGTTGTTGATCGCCATCTGCGCGTAACCGGCCTTTCCGGTGGCGTCGGTGATGGCCTTGGCAGCCTCGCGGATCTCGTCCCACGTCTGCGGCGGGTCGTCGGGGTCGAGTCCGGCCTGCTCGAACAGGTCGCGGTTGTAGTGCAGCGCGGCGGCGTAGGCCTGACGGGGGAAGCCGTAGATCTTGCCGTCGTCGCCCGTGACGCCCTCGAGGATGATCGGGTTGAACTTGTCGGTGTAGCCGAGCTCGTCGATCGCGTCGGTCACGTCCATGAGCTGTCCGTTCTCCAACAGGGTCTTGGAGTCGGTGAACGGCACGGTGAACACGTCGGGGAGGCTGCCGCCCGCGAGCTGCACGGCGAACGTCGGGCCCTCCCACTCGTACTCGACACCGATGATGTCGATGTCGGGGTGCTCCTTCTCGAACTGCTTCTCCTGGGCCGCGAACGCGTCGTACGCGGCGGCGTCGGCGCCGGGCGGGAACGTCGCGACGCGCAGCTCGAGCCTGCCGTCGGAGCCGGAACCGGTGTCGTTCGCGGAGCATCCGGCCAGTGCGCCCGCCGTGGCGAGCACGGCGACCCCGGCGATCAGGGCCTTCTTCGGTGACTTCATCGTCTGTCCTTCCATGTGATGCGGATCGGGTGGTGCGGGTCAGTGGGGCGCGCGACCGGTGCGCGCGGGGCGCAGCGTGAGCCACGCGGTGGCGTCCGCCGGGAGGGTGCCGTCGAGCGGCGTGCTGGACAGCAGCACCGCGTGGTGGGCGGGGAGCGGGATCGGCGTCGCGCTGAGGTTGGTGATGCTGACGGTGTCGTCGCCGCGGCGGAACGCGAGCACGTCGGATCCGAGCTCGAGCCACGACAGCTCGCCGTTCGCCAGGTCGCGCACCTCGCGGCGCAGCCGGATGGCCGCGCGGTAGAGGTGCAGGGTGGACGCGGGGTCGAGCTCCTGCGCGTCGACCGTGAGCCCGGCCCAGTCGGCGGGCTGCGGCAGCCACGGGGCGCCGCCGAACCCGTACGGGCTCGCGTCGCCCGCCCACGGCAGCGGCACCCGGCACCCGTCGCGGCCGGGGTCGACGCCGTGCGACCGGAAGTGCATCGGGTCTTCGATCGCGTCGAGCGGCAGCTCCACCTCGGGCAGCCCCAGCTCGTCGCCCTGGTACACGTACAGGCTGCCGGGCAGCGCCGCCACGAGGAGGGCTGCGGCGCGCGCTCGCCGGAGCCCGCGCGCGGTGTCGGTCGCGGTGCCGAAGCGCTTGCGCTCGAATGCGAACGACGAGTCGGCCTGCCCGTAGCGGGTGACGGGACGCGTGACGTCGTGGTTCGACAGCACCCAGGTGGCGGGGGCGCCGACCGGTGCGTGCTCGGCGAGGGTGCGGGTGATGGAGGCGCGCATGGCCGCGGCGTCCCACGGCTGGGTCATGAACCCGAAGTTGAACGCCGTGTGCATCTCGCCGGGTCGCAGGTACCGCGCGAAGCGCTCGGCGTCGTCGAGCCACACCTCGCCGACGAGCACGCGCTCTCCGGCGTAGTCGTCGGCCACGGCCCGCCACTCGCGGTAGATGTCGTGCAGCTCGTCGCGGTCGATGTGCGGGTGGCCCTCCGCGGGGGCGGAGCCTGCGGGCAGGTCGGGCAGCGCGGGGTCCTTCACCGGCAGGGCGGCGGAGTCGATGCGCACACCGGCGACGCCGCGGTCGAACCAGAAGCGCAGCACCTCCTCGTGCTCGCGGCGCACGTCGGGGTGGTTCCAGTTGAGGTCGGGCTGCTGCGGCGTGAACAGGTGCAGGTACCACTCGCCCGGTGTGCCGTCGGCGTTGCGCGTGCGCGTCCAGGTCTCGCCCTGGAAGCTCGACACCCAGTTGGTGGGGATGCCGGAGCCGTCGGCGCCGCGGCCGGGGTGGAACCAGAACCGTTCCCGCTCCGGGCTGCCGGGGCCGGCGGCCAGTGCCTGCCGGAACCACTCGTGGCGGTCGGAGATGTGGTTGGGCACGATGTCGACGATGGTGCGGATGCCGAGCTCGAGTGCCTCGGCGATCAGCAGCTCGGCCTCCTCCAGGGTGCCGAAGCGTGGGTCGATGGCGCGGTAGTCCTGCACGTCGTAGCCGCCGTCGGCGAGGGGGCTGCGGTACCAGGGGGTGAACCAGAGGGCGTCAACGCCGAGGCTCTTCAGATACCCGAGGCGGGAGCGGACGCCGGCGAGGTCGCCGATGCCGTCGCCGTTCCCGTCGGCGAAGCTGCGCACGTAGATCTGGTAGATCACCGCGGTGCGCCACCAGCCCTCGTCCGTCGGGGGGACGGGCCGGGAAGCGGGGGCGGTGCTGCGCAGAACGTCGGTGTCCACGGGTCTCCTCATCGACGGTGATGAGTTGAATGTAGCTTTCCGAAGGCATTGACGCAAGAACCGAACAAAAGAATGAAAAACAGAAAGGACTCAAGCCCGTGCGAAAGCCCCCGGGGGAGCCCGCGGGGGAGGAGCGGCGGAACGCCGCCGATTCAGTGCAGCGGACCGGTGGAGGCGCGCAGCACGAGCTCGGGCTCGAACAGCAGCTCGTCGGCGGCCTGCGGCGTGCCCGCGATCTGCGCGAGCAGCAGCTCGATCACGGCCCGGCCCATCGACTCGATCGGCTGGCGCACGGTGGTCAGCGGCGGCTCGGTGCAGCTCATCAGCGCCGAGTCGTCGAAGCCGACCACGCTCACGTCGCCCGGCACGGACAGCCCGGCGCGGCGGGCGGCGCGCACGGCCCCGAGCGCCATCGGGTCGCTCGCGCACACCAGGGCCGTGGCTCCGGCGGCGAACAGTCGCGCGGCCCCCGCCTGGCCCGACTCGAGCGAGTAGAGGCCGCGCGCCACGAGCTCGTCGCTGAGCGGAGAGCCGAGCTGGTCGAGCAGCCGGCGGGCGGCGTCGAGCTTGCGGCGCGAGGGGATGTGATCGTCCGGCCCGAGCAGCAGACCGATGCGCCGGTGCCCGAGCTGATGCACGTGGAGCACGGCCTGCTCCGCGGCCGCGACGTCATCGGTGGAGACGGTGGGGAACGGCAGCTCCGGCACGCGCGCGTTCACGAGCACGGTCGGCAGGTTCACCGCCCGCAGGCGCTCGTAGTGCTGGTGTGCGGCGTCGGCCTGGGTGTAGTTGCCGCCGAGGAACACCACGCCCGAGACCTGCTGGGCGAGCAGCAGGTCCACGTAGTCGGACTCGGTGACCCCGCCGGCGTTCTGCGTGCAGAGCAGGGGCGTGTAGCCGTTCTGGGTGAGCGCGCCGCCGACGATCTCGGCGAACGCGGGGAAGATCGGGTTCTGCAGCTCCGGCAGCACGAGACCGACCAGGCGCGCCCGCTCGCCGCGCAGCTTCGTGGGCCGCTCGTAGCCCAGCACGTCCAGCGCCGTGAGCACGGCCTGCCGGGTGGCGTCCGAGACGCCGGGCTTGTCGTTGAGCACGCGGCTGACCGTCGCCTCGCTCACGCCGACCTTGCGGGCCACCTCTGCCAGACGCATCGACATGCGCTCAGTGTACGCAAGTCCTTGCAAGATCGCGCAAGCGGGTTGCGCTCACTCGCCGGGGCTCGAACTCACTCCGGCTTCGTCCACGTGAGGCTGTAGCGGTAGTAGAACCGTCGTCGCACCCGGCTGCCCGGGAGGATCGTGGCAGCGGCGGTGCGGATGTGCGTGAGGGATTCGGACGGTCGTGCGGTCGTCATGTCCGGATAGCCGGACTCACGGTGCACCCCGCTCATGACCCGGATCGGGAGCAGCAACGCCCCGGAGATCGCCCAGTCGAGGACGCTCGCGTTTGCCGACAGGCCGACGATGCGGAGCTGTCCTCCCGGAGCGAGCAGGTCGCGCAGGCGTTCGAGTGCCGGGATCAGCGGCAGGTGATGCAGCGTGGCCACGCAGGTGACGAGATCGAACCGCTGCCCCTCCAGGTCGGGTGAGGTCAACAGGTCACCGTGGATAAGGCGCACGGGCGAGGACTGCGGGAACCGCTCCCTCGCTCGGGAGAGCGCCGCGGCGTCGGGGTCGATGCCCGTGACCTGGCTCGCCCTTCCCGCGAGCTTCTGAAGGAGGAGCCCGTCGCCGCAGCCGACGTCGAGCACTCGGGCCCCCTGGCGCACGGCGGCGACGAGTTCCCGGTGGTAGGCGGTGTTGTGATTCCAGTAGTCGTCCACGCTGCTCTAACCCGCGACGGCGGGGTCCCCCGCGAACGCGATCGCGCCCAGGAAGTTGTCGCTCGGGTCGCAGAACTTCAGGAACCGCGCGAAGCCCAGGTCCTCGATGCTGGCGATCTGCGTGTCGGACGCCCGCAGCCGCGCGGCCAGGTCGTCGAAGCGCTCCGTCTTGAGGAAGAGGGCCGGCTTCGTGTCGCCGTCCACGGTGACCCGCATCGGCGTGTACTCCGCCGCCTCCCAGAGCATGAGGTCGAGGCCGGGGTCCAGGCGCAGCATGGCGTAGGTCCCGTAGTGCGTGAGCACGCGGAAACCGAGCACGTCCGAGTACCAGCCGATGGCCTCGTCCAGGTTCTTCGCGGGCAGCTGGACATGGTCGAGGGCGGTGACGACGGGGGTCATGGGTGTCCTTCCGGGTGGGACTCCCAACCTATCCGCGGCCGCCGTGGGGAATGCCGCGTCCGATACCCGCCAGAACCTCGGGCGGCGGACTGCTGGGCTGAGGGGATGCACCCGCGAGCCCCCCGCCCTCCGCTGCCTCCGGCGTTCACGCGACTGTCCTGGTCGAGCGTCCTCACGCAGTTCGCCGAGCAGATCGCCCTGGTGGCCGTCCCGCTCGCAGCCGTGCTGCTGCTGGGCGCCGACGCCGCGGGCACGGCGCTGCTCCAGGTCGCGCAGACCCTCCCGTTCCTGCTGCTCGCCATCCCGTTCGGGCTCCTCGTCGACCGTTCGTCTCCGCGCCGGCTCCTCCTGCTGTCCGAGGCGCTGCGCGCGAGCACGCTCGTGGCGGTGATCGTCCTCCTCGCCCTCGACGCCCTGCGCTTCGAGTCGTTGCTGGCCCTCGGTTTCGCGGGAGCCGTGGGCACCATGGGCATCAGCGTCGCCGTGCCCGCCGCCGTTCCGCGCACCGTCTCGCGCGATCGCCTGGTCGACGCGAACCGGTGGCTGGAGCTCGGGCGCAGTGCGGCGTTCATCGGGGGGCCGGCCGTCGCCGGGGCGATCGTGTCGCTGGGCGGCGCCGACACCGCGTTCGTCGTGGCGACCGTCGCCTGCCTGGCCGCGCTGGCCGTGCTCGCGCGCACCGACATCCCCGCCCGCGTGGCCGCACCCCGCACGACACCCTGGCGCGACATCGGCGAGGGACTGCGCTTCGCGTTCTTCCATGCGCTGCTGCGGCCGATGATCGTGACCTCCTTCGTGTTCAACGTGGGGTGGTTTCTGCTGCAGTCGGTGTTCGTGGTCTACGCGCTCGACCGCCTCGGCATGACCCCCGCGACGGTCGGCGCCGCGATGGCCGTGTACGGCGGCGGCATGGTGATCGGCGCACTGCTCGCCCCGGTGCTGTCGCGACGGTTCGCGCTCGGCGCTCTGACGATGCTGGGGCCGCTCGGCGGGTTCGCCGCCGCGCTCCTGATGGCTGCGACGCTGTGGGTGCCGGCGCCGGCGTTCGCGTTCGCGGCGTATCTGCTGTTCGGGCTCGGGCCGGTGCTGTGGACCATCGGCACGACGTCGCTGCGTCAGGCGGTGACCCCGGTGTCGATGATCGGCCGGGTGTCGTCGGTGCTGGTCGTCGCCACGTACGGGGCCCGCCCGGTCGGCGCGGCGCTCGGGGCCGTGGTCGCCGCCGGGGTAGGAGTCGAGGCGTGCATCGTGCTGTGCACCGGGGTGTTCGCCGCGCAGCTCGGCTACGTCCTGCTCTCGGCGCTGCGCCGGGTGCGGGAGATCCCCGCCGACGCCGCGGACGCTGCGGTCGGGGCGACACCGCCGGACGAGTCCGCGGGCGGACGGACGGCACCCTCCGCCCGGGGGTCCGCGTCCGAGTAGTTCCGCGTCAGACCCGACCCGATGGCGTGCGCAGCGCCCTGGCCTCGGCCCGCGTGATGCGCGCCTGGACCACGGAGGCGACGCCCAGCGCGGCGCTCACCACCACCAGCCCCGCGACCACGAGGAACAGCACGTTCGCGTCGATCGTGTCGGACTGCCAGCGCGACAGATCGGCCGGGAGGGGGGCGGGCTCGCCGAGGATCGACGTGATCGCCGGATCGAGCACGAGCGTCGCGACCGCGCCGATCGCCGTGACGATCGCGGCGATCCCGAGTCCGTTCAGCGGGAGGTAGCGGATGACCAGCGCCGCGATCCAGACCGGGATCAGCGCGATCGCGGCGATCGGGACGGCGACGGTCGCCCAGCGGTCGGCCCGACCGAGCGCCGCGAGCAGGATGAGCAGGAACAGGAGGATCGCGACGGTGCCCACGACCAGCGTGAGCAGCACGTTCAGCTGCCGGACCGCCGCCGGAACAGCGGGCAGCGAGAGCCAGATCGGCGTGAACACCAGGACGATCGCCAGCAGCACCCCCGAGACGGCGATGAGCAGCCACGAGCCCTGCCCCGATCCCAGCCACACGACCAGCAGGAGCGCGAGCAGGCTCACGGTCGACGCGCCGAGTGAGCTCCAACCGGGATGCGGGATGCGCAGGAGGGGGAGCGTGGTGAGGCTGAAGGCGAGGGCGACCGCCGGCAGCACCACCCAGAACCAGGTGAGCGCGTGGGCGACCGAGAGGTTCACGATGAAGCACGTCACGATCGCGATGGCGTAGGCGATGAGCGTCGTCCACAGCACCGCCGACCGCCACTCGCGGTAGCTCTCGGCGTCTCGGCGGTCGGCGCGGCCCTCATGATCCTCGCTCGCGCGGACGAGCTCCTGCACGCCGACGTCCAACTCGCGGGCGAGGGCCGGGAGGAGGCTGATGTCGGGGTAGGAGAGTCCGCGTTCCCACTTCGACACCGCGGACTCGGTCACGTGCAGCATCGACGCGAGCTCCCGCTGCGTGCGCCCCGTCCCGCGGCGGTGCTCGGCGACGAAGTCACCGAAGTCCTGTTTGGCGCTGTGTGTCATGTTGCCGAGTCAAGCGCGCGGGCGGCGTGCGGTTCAACATCCCGGGGGAAGTGCGGACTCGACCGTTCGGCCAGTCCCGGAATCACGCGGGTGTGCGCCCGCCCGTCGCTCCATCGGACGACAGCCGCGGCTCGCCGATGCCGGAGGCGGTGAGGGCACCGAGGGTCTCGTCGAGCCACGCGATGCTCTCGGGAACCCAGCTCCGGGCGCGCGGCGAGAGGGGGCGCGGGTTCAGGTGCGCCGCCCCGGTCGAGAAACCGTGGGCACCGTACGAGTAGACGTGGGCCTCGAAGGGCACTCCGGCTCCGGCCAGCGCGGAGGCGAAGGCGAGCGTGTTCTCCACGACCGTCACGTCGTCGTCGCGCGTGTGGAAGAGGAAGGTGGGGGCGGTGTCGGCCGTGACGTGCTCCGCCGGGTAGGGCATGCCCGGTCGGCAGCGGTCGGCGATCTCCGGCAGGATCACCGGGTAGCCGAGGATCGCGGCGGCGGGCCGGTGCTCGGCCATGGTCGCCGCGACCGCCGCGAGGTGCCCGCCGGCGGAGAACCCGATGACGGCGATCTTCGTCGGGTCGAGGTGCCACGCCTCGGCGTTCGCCGTGAGCTGTGCCATCGCCTGCTCGTAGTCGTCGAGCGGGCGCGGCCAGGCTCCCTGATCGCCGACCGAATAGCGCAGCACGAACGCCTGATACCCCGCCGCGAGGAACGGGTAGGCGACGGGATCCGCCTCCCGGTCGCTGCAGTACTGGTAGCCGCCGCCGGGGAGGATCAGCACGGCCGGGCGCGCCGTGACCCCGGCGAACTCGCCGTCGACGGGCTGCACGTAGCAGGTGAGCGTGACGCCGCGCTCGGCGTTCAGGGTGACGGTCTCGCCGAGCATCGGGGCGGCCTTTCGGGGTGGGGGCGGGGTGGTCGTCAGGCTACCAAGCGCGGGACGTCGCCGGGGGAGCGCGGCGCTCACGCGCGCAGATACGGGTCGACGAGGAGCGGGCCCCGGATCTCGCGGAGCCGCTCGACGAGCCGATCGATCGCCGCCCGGCCGAGCCCCGTGAGCTGCACATCGTACGGGCCGAGGGGTTCGAGCGGACCGGTGCGCAGCCGCACGACCTCCCAGCCGGCGCCCCGCACCGCGCGGTCCTTGCGGCGGTCGGCCTCCTCGCGCTTGCCGACGTGCTCGAGCCCGTGACGGCCGACGGAGTCGTACTCGATCGCGACCCGCAGCTCGGGCAGCAGGATGTCGGGCCACACCTCGGTGTGCCGGAAGAACGGCCGCACGACCTTGATCGCGTTGAGGCCATCGGTGAACTCCAGCCGGTCGCGCAGCATCGCGCGCAGCTTCGCCTCGGCCGCCGACGCGGGCTTCGGCGCGCACGCGCTGAGGAACGGGGTGCCCTTCGGCAGGTCGGGGGTCTTTGTACACAGCGCGGGGGCGGGCTTCTTCGGGCGGGCGGGCAGCGCGCGAGCCTCGCCCAGCACCACCGGCTGCGGGCGGGCGAGCGCGGAGCACTCCGGACACCACGACGAACGCCGCCGCACGCGCCCCGGTCGTTCGCGCTGCTCGGTCGGGGTGGCCGCGAACCGGTGCCCGAGCGGACACTCCCAGCACAGCAGCACGTCGGCGGCCAGCGGCACCTGCGACAGCGCGATGCCGTGGTTCAGCTCCGGGTGGTACTGGCGGACGAGCTCGGGATACGCCGACCACGCCGACCGGTAGGTGCCCACCGCGTAGGGCACGGCGGCACCGCGCGAGAACTGGCGTCTCGCCCACCACGTCGGCACGGGATCTGGCATGCGGGAGACGGTAGGCGCGGCCTCCGACATCGGTCGCGGATGTCGGAGGTCGACGGCAGACTCCCCGCATGGACACCCTCGCCCTGCGGCCGTGGTCGCCCGCCGACCTGCCGCTGCTGCACGCCGCCAACACCCCGGAGATGACCGCGCATCTCAACGGACCGGAGAGCGAGGAGGAGATCCTGGCGCGTCACGAGCGGTACCTCCGGCTGCAGCGCGACGGCGAGGCGCGGATGTTCGCGATCGCCGACGAGAGCGGTACGCCGCTCGGCTCGATCGGGCGGTGGAAGGTCGAGGGGAGCGCGGGCCCCTCGTGGGAGACCGGGTGGTTCGTGCTGCCCGCGGCGCAGGGGCGGAGGGTCGCCGCGCGGGCGCTGTCCCTCCTCGTCGCGGAGGCGCGCGAGCACCACGAGGGCCGGAGGCTGCTGCTCGCGTTCCCCGCGGTCGACAACCCGGCCTCCAACGCGGTGTGCCGCCGCGGCGGGTTCGAGCTCGTGGGCGTGGCGACCGAGCGGTTCCGCGGGGCCGACCTCACCGTGAACGAGTGGGCGCTCGACCTCACCGCGACCCCTCGCGCGACCTGAGCCGCCGCGCCCGCGTCAGCGCCGCACGCGCGCCCTGGTCTTCGCGACGCCCGCGAGGGTCGCCCGCACGGGGGTGCCGAGGTAGAGGCCGAGGGAGGCGCCGGAGGCGAGCGCGATGCCGATCACCGCGGCGTCGATGAGCGAGCCGCCCGTGGCGAGCATCCCGGCGGAGGTGCCCGCCGCGTGCACCATCTCCAGCAGCCCCTGGAACACCGCGACCCCGGGCACGAGCGGCACGATCGCGGCCGTCGTCACCGCGACCGACGGCACGTGCAGGTTGTGCGCGATCAGCATGCCGACGAAGCTCGCCAGCAGCGCGCCGACCGCGCTCGCCGCCGCGGGGTGGAGGTGCAGCGCCACGGTGCCCGCGTACCCGGCGATCGTCAGGGCGCTCAGCAGCGCGCTCACCAGGATGATCCGCAGTCCCGCGCCGTTGAACACCGCCACGGCGACCGCGATGATGACGGCACCGGCGAACTGGTTCAGCAGCGGCCCGAACGGGGCGGGGTCGTCGGGCAGCCCCATCGTGAAGCCGAGCACGCCGCCCAGCTCCAGTCCGACGAGGATGCCGATCACGACACCGAGGGTCTGCATCGTGAGGTCGAGGATGCGACCGCCCGCGGTGAGCGCGAAACCGTCGATCGCGTCCTGCGCGGCACCGACCACGGTGAGTCCGGCGAGCATGAGCACGATGCCGGACGCGACGATGATCGACGGCCGGATGCCCACGAAGGGCTCGACGCCGGCGCTGCCCAGCGCGGACACCGCGACCGCGACGACCGTCGTCACGAACCCGCCCGCGATCTGGCTGAAGAACAGGGGCACCCGCAGCCGCGCGAGCCCGGCCTGGGTGAGCGCGGCGCACAGGGCCGCGACGAACGTGAGCCCGACGATGATCGGGGAGGCGCCCAGCATGATGCTCACGCCCACCGCGAGCAGCGCACGGGCCACGATCACGACCGGCTGCTGGTAGCGGAACGGCATCCGCCGGATCACGCGGAAGGCGGTGCGGGCCGACTCCAGGTCGAGCCCGGCGTCGATGTCGGCGACCAGGGCCTGCACGCGCTGCAGCTTGGCGTGGTCGGGGGCGGCGACCCGCACCACGCGCACCAGGGTCTCCGGCCACACCTCTCCGCTGAGGTGGAACGACACCGTGATCGAGTTGTAGGTGACATCGACCTGCACGCCCTTGAGCCCGTACGCCTCGCACACGCGGGTGATCGCGAGGGTCACCTCGTGCGCGGACGCCCCCACCGCGAACATCGACTCGCCGATGCGGGTCGCGAGGTCGAGCACGCGCGGCACGGTGCGCTCGTCGATGACGGGCAGGGCCTCGGTGTGCGCGACGCTCGACGGGTCGGTGTGCAGCAGCCGGCGGACCGAGGAGAGCAGTCGCTGGGGAGAACGCGCGGACATGGAGTCCATTCTCCCGCGCCGCGAGGGCGCCCCCGATCGGCGGGCGGCGGTCAGGCGCGGCGCAGCTGGGCGGCGGCGGGGCAGTCGAACGGGTCGCGCGCGGCGAGCCCCACCCGGTTGAGGTAGTCGATCACGATCGCGTAGGAGCGCACGAGGCTCGTCTCGGTGTACGCGATGCCGTTGGCGGCGCAGTAGTCGCGCACGATCTCCCGCGCCTTCGCCAGGTGCAGGCGCGACATGTTGGGGAACAGGTGGTGCTCGACCTGGTGGTTCAGGCCGCCCATGAGCCAGGTGACCCAGCGGCCGCCGTGGATGTTGCGCGAGGTGCGCACCTGCTTGGAGAAGAAGTCGAGCTTGGCGTCGGGCGCGATGATCGGCATGCCCTTGTGGTTCGGGGCGAACGACGCGCCCATGTACACGCCGAACACCGCGAGCTGCACCCCGAGGAACGCGAACGCCATCCCGAGCGGCAGCATGAGGAACACCGGGATCAGGATGATCGCGAACCGGGCGACGATGAGCGACAGCTCGATCCAGCGGCCCTTCACGTTCTTGCGGGTGAGCAGGTGCTTGAGGCCGATGTAGTGCAGGTTGAGGCCCTCGAGCGTGAGCAGCGGGAAGAACAGCCAGCCCTGCTTGCGGGTGATCAGCCGCACGAGGCCGCGGGACTGCGCGGCATCGGTCTCGAGGAAGGAGATCGTGTCGACCTCGATGTCGGGGTCGCGGCCGACCTGGTTCGGGTTGCCGTGGTGGCGGGTGTGCTTCGAGTCCCACCAGTGGTAGCTCATGCCGACGATCCCGGCGAGGATGCGCGCGAGGCGGAAGTTCGCGGGACCGGACGACAGGATCTGCCGGTGCGCTGCCTCGTGCGCGAGGAACGCGATCTGCGTGAAGACGATGCCGAGCGCCGCCGCGATGAGCAGCTGGAACCAGCTGTCGCCGAGCAGCAGGAAGCCGGTGACGCAGCCGGCGAGGGCCAGCAGCAGGGCGCCGCCGACGAGCGAGTAGAACACGGGGGTGCGCTGCAGCAGCCCGGTCTCCTTCACCACCTGCTGCACGTCGCGGTACGCCCGTGTCATCGGGGGGAATTCGGCGGTGCCCGCGTAGGTCTGGCGGACGGGGCCGAGGGTGGAGGCGGGGGAGGCGGTTCGGGTGAGAGAGATGATGCTCTCCTGTCGATCGGGAGCCCTTGAGCTGTGGAAGCCAAGGGCGGATGCCGATCGCTGTCCTCAGGCTAACCCGGCCCGCATACGCCGCACGGCATGCGTCGAAGCGGCTCCGCAGACGACGAGAGCGGGGTGGCCGGATGGCCACCCCGCTCCCGTCGAGCACCGTCGACTACTCGGCGTTCATGTCGCTCCGACGACGGCGGGCGACGACGTACACGCCGCTGCCGACCAGCAGGAGCAGGAGCGCGATCGGCACCGACCACACCGGCAGCTCGCCACCGGTGGTGGCCAGGCCCGGCGTCGGCGGCACGTCGTGCTCGGTGCGGCACGGCTCGTTGGCCGCGCAGCCGCCGCGCGGGTCGTCGGTGGTGACGACGTTGTCGATGTCGCCATCACCGTTGCCCGTGACGGTCACCGAGTAGGTGATCGTCACCACGTCACCCGCGACGAGGTCGCCGGTCCAGGTGAGGTCCACGCCGTCACGGGTCACGGTCCCCGCGGACGCGACCGCATCGTCGTTGTACGTGGCGTCGTCGAGCACCGCGGTCAGATCGTCGAGGATCCGCGCACCGGGGATCGGTCCGACGCCGGTGTGGCGCACCGTCAGGGTGTAGTCGATCACGTCGCCGCGGTCGACCCGTCCCGGTGCGGGGTCCGATGTCTTCTCGAAGGTGTACGCGCCGACCTGGTGCACCGTGGCGCAGTCGGTCTCGCTCTGGCAGCCCGGGCTCGTGACCACGTTGGGCAGCTGCCCGTCACCCGATCCGATCGCCCCGACGGTCACGGAGTACGTGATCGTCGCGATCTCGCCGGGCGCGAGCGTCGCGTTCCAGGTGAGGTTCGCGCCGTCCATCGCCACCGTGCCGAGGCTCGCCGCCACGTCGCCGTTGTACGACGCGTCGTCGAAGACACCGGTCAGGTCGTCCGACAGCAGTGCGGCCACCGATCCGGCACCGTCCTGCGTGACCGTGATCGTGTAGTCGATCACCTGGCCGGCCGCGACCGTCGTGCCCGACACCGGGTCCGAGCTCTTCACGACGGCGTAGGTGCCGGTGTAGTGCTCGGTGGTGCACACCGACTCGGATTCGCAGCCGGGGCTGGTCACGACGTTGGTGAGCGTCGTGTCGCCACCCTCGACGACGGTGACCGAGTAGGTGATCGTCACCACGGCGCCGGGAACCAGGTCGCCCGTCCAGGCGAGCTGTGCCGTCGCCGGGTCGAACGTCGCGGCACCGCTGGTGGCGGTGATCGTGTCGTCCCACGTGGCGTCGTCCAGCACCTCGGACAGGTCGTCCGTGAGCGTCGCGCCCGTCACGGCGGCGAGGCCCGACTGGGTGACGGTCACGGTGTAGGTGATCGTGTCACCCGTGGCGACGTCGGTGCCCGGGGCGGGATCGGAGTCCTTCACGACGGAGTAGGAACCCGCGAGGTGGTTCGTCGTGCAGTCCTCCGGCGTGAGGCAGCCCGGGCTGGTGACCGTGTTGGTCAGGCTGGTGTCGCCCGCGGCGGTCACGGTCACCGAGTAGGTGATCGTGACGACGTCGCCCACGGCCAGGTCGCCGGTCCAGCTCAGCTCCTGCGTGTCCTCGTCGTAGTCGAGGTCGCCGGCGGAGACCTCCGCGTCGTCGTTCCACGTGGCGTCGTCGAGCACCTCGGGCAGCTCGTCGGTGAGGACGGCGTCCTGCACCGCCCCGCTGCCGGTCTGCGTCACCGTCACCGTGTAGGTGATGACGTCCCCCGGCTGGACGGCCGTCCCCGGTGCGGGGTCGGACGTCTTGACCACGGAGTACGCCCCGACGAAGTGCTCCGTGGAGCAGACGTCGGCGGTGGCACAGCCCGGGCTGGTGACGACGTTGAGCAGGTCGGTGTCTCCGGCGCCGCTGACCCCGACCGAGTAGGTGATCGTGGCCACCTCGCCCGGCTGGAGCGTGCCGTTCCACGTGAAGGCGTTCGTCGCGGGATCGAACGACGCGGTGCCGAGGTCGGCCGCCAGGTCGCCGTTCCACACGGCGTCGTCGAGCACCCCGGTCAGGTCGTCCGTGAGCACGGCGTCGACCGCGCCCGTACCCGCCTGGGTGACGGTCACCGTGTAGGTGATGGTGTCACCGGGAGCCACGTCGGTGCCCGACGCGGGGTCGGACTCCTTGACCACCGAGTAGGTGCCGTACAGGTGCGTCGTGCCGCACGTCTCGGGCGAGGCGCACCCGGGGCTGGTGACCTGGTTGATCAGCGACTGGTCGCCGTCTCCGGTGACGGTCACCGAGTAGGTGATCGTCACGACGGCGCCGGGGGCCAGGTCGCCCGACCAGTCCAGCTGCTCGCTGTCCTGGTCGAAGGACACCGTGCCGGCGGAGGCGACGAGGTCGTCGTTCCAGGTGGCGTCGTCGAGCACGTCGGAGAGGTCGTCGGTCAGCGTCGCGCCGTCCACGGAACCCTGACCGGTCTCGGTGACGGTGACGGTGAACGTCAGCTTCTGATCGTCGGACACGGTCGTACCGGACGCGGGGTCCGAGGTCTTCACCACGGAGTACGCGCCGATCGGGTGCACCGTCGAGCAGTCGTCCGCGGTCGCACAGCCGGGGCTGGTGACCACGTTGCCGAGACTGTAGTCGCCCGCGGGCAGGTCGGACATGTCGTCGACGGTCACGGAGTAGGTGATCGTCGCGGTCCCGCCCACGGGGAGGGTGCCGTTCCACGACAGGGTGGTTCCGGTCACGTCGACCGTTCCCGTGCTGGCGGTGACGTCGCCGTTGTACGCGGCGTCGTCGAGCACGTTCGCGAGGTCGTCGGTGAGCGTGGCGTCCGCGGGGACGTTGCCCGCCTGTGCCACGTCGATCGTGTAGGTCACCACGTCACCCGACTGGACCGACTCGCCGTCGGCCGGGTCGGACGACTTCACCACGGTGTAGTTCGCCGCGGGTGCGACGATGATCTGCTCCTGCTCGTCGACCGGCGTGAAGGTCCAGTCGTCGATGTGGCGCACGTCGCCCCAGGGGCCGTCGACGCCGTTGTTCGCGTTGTTGGGCTGGATGCTCAAGTCGCAGGGCCAGCCGTGCACGCCGCCGGGGACAGCGCTCGCGGTCCCCGCCCGTCCGTCCATCACGGGCGGAAGGCAGTCCGTGCGGTGATTCGCGAGCTCCAGGGTCGTGTCGTTCCAGTACAGGGTGGACGACCCGGCCGCCGGGCCGTTGATCGCGGTCACGGAGATGCCGCCGCGGCTCTCGATGTCGGAGTTGACGAAGTGGATCTCACCCGCCTTGGAGATACCGGCGCGCGCGGCGAACTGCGTCGTCGCGGGAATCGGTGCTCCGAAGGCGTCGAGTCCGTCGAAGGACACCGTCTGCACGCCGTCCCCGTTGACCGCCACGGCGATCAGGCGATCGCCCGCGGTTCCGTAGAAGCCGTCGGCGTCCGCGTCGACCCAGAGGTCGACCGAGCCGACGTGACCGCTCGTGGTGAAGGTGAACGTGCCGGCGCGCGTGTCGTTGCCGGCGGGCGCGAACGCGAAGCCGGAGATGTCCGGTGTTTCCGGCGCGGGCAGCACGAAGTGGCTGCCGTCCACGGCAGAAGCCGACGCGGGGAGGTCGGCCGCGGGCGTCTCGAAGAAGATGTGGTACGGCACACCGCACGAGTCGCTCGGCTCGATGCCGGGGATCTCCGAGCCGGTGGGCGCTCCCATGGCCGCGCTGCCGTAGTACGGCGTGCACGTCCCTGGCAGCACGTTGCCGAACTGGTTCACCTGGAACCGGCTCGAGATGCCGCGGAAGTCCGAGTACGTCGACCGGTACTGGTAGCCCGTCGAGTCGACGTACCAGAGGTCGAAGGTCGCCGGTTCCGTGTCTTCCATGATGAAGTCGTCGGACCACACGCGGCCGGGGATCGGCGTGCCGCCCGAGCTGACGGTGATGTTCCACTGGAAGGTGCCGGCGGCGGCCTGCGAGTCGGCGACGGGACGGACGAAGTCGATCGTCCAGATGCCGCTGACCGCCGCCGTCTGGGTGCCGAACGTGCAGGCGGTGCCGACGACCGCGTCGGCGGCCACGGTGCACTCGAACGTCTCACCGGACGGCGATGTGGCCCGGAGCGTGGCCGACTGGGATCCGACCCCTCGCACGAGCTTCGAGATGTCGCCGGTGAGCTGTTCGCCGGCGTTGACATAGGCGAAGAACTGGTTGGTCTGACGAAGCGTCGTCGTGCCCCAGCTCTGGGTGGCCTCGGCGCTCGGAGCGGGGCCTCCGAGCGTGCTCACCCCGACCAGTGCCGAGGTGACGAAGAGCGATGCCAGGAGCATGCTCGTGAATCGGCGCACGCGACCGGGTGGTCGCGAGAGTACTGCTGCTGTGGAATCCACGGGTATCCCTTCAATGATTGGTCGATCACGCCGGCGCGACGACACCGTGCGACGACGTGATGATCGATTCCCTCGCGGACGCGCACCCGCGCCTGGCTGTCGGGACAGCCCGCGACCGTGAGGACGGCACACGGATGGCCGTGTGCCGTCTAGAAGGTAAAGGGTTACTCGTTACCGGCACAACGCCGTTCGGACGGCCTGGCGGCCCGGCGCAGAGGTCTGGCCGATCGTCGGCTCCGCGCTGGACGAACGTCGAGCGCGACGTGCCCGGTCAGATGCGGCGGGGGCCCGGACCGTCGTCGCCGAGGGTGTCGTCGGGATTGAGCAGGCGGCACGCCTTGAGCGACAGGCAGCCGCAGCCGATGCACCCCGTGAGCTCGCGCTGCAGGTGTTCCAGCTGGGTGCGACGCTCCTCGAGCTGTGTGCGCCACAGCTTCGCGACCCGGCGCCAGTCGGCGTGCGAGGGCGGCGTGTCGATGGGCAGCGTCTGGAACAGCTCCTGCACCTCGCTGAGCGGGATGCCGATGCGCTTGGCGACGACGATCAGCGAGACGCGGCGGAGCATGTGCCGGCGGTAGCGGCGCTGGTTCCCCGCGGTGCGCGTCGACGAGATGAGGCCGAGCTGCTCGTAGAAGTGCAGCGCGGAGGGGGCGACGCCGGTGCGCCGGGTGACCTCGCCGATCGGAAGCAGGTCTTCGGGTTCCATCGTGCGCTCCCTTCGCTCGACCTCAACAATAGATGAGGTCTGCGCGGTGGAGGGGCGACGACGGCGCCCCTCCACCGGTGGACCGGGGAGGGGCGCCGTGGGGCGAGGGCGGCTCAGCTCGCAGGAGCGGAGCGGAACGTGCTCGACCGGGAGGGGATGCCGTCGGGCAGGAACGGGGCCGAGCCGACCTCGACGGGCGGGTCGTCCTTCGTGTGGCGGTTCCACAGCTGTCCCGGCACGGCCAGCAGGAACTCGTCGATCTGGACGACGGCACCGGCCGCCGGGTCGATCGACAGCCGATAGCGCTGCTCGTCGGAGGCGTAGGCGAGCACCTTGACCGCCGTGGAGTCCTCCTCGACCGTGATGCCCGGAGCGAGGGCGAGGGCTTCGAGGAAGGTCGCGCGGTACTCCGGCGATCCCGTGTGCAGCAGGGTCGAGGTGGAGAGCGTGGAGAGCATGTGCTCGGCGGCCGGCACGTCGTACCGCTCGTACGTCCGGTCGAGGATCCCGCTCGCCTCCAGGTCGCCGTCGACGAGTTCCGCGGACTCGGCGATCTCCGCGTCCATCAGATCCCTCATGCCCTGGGTCCAGGCCTCGAGGAAGGCGGCGGGATCGTGCGGGAAGTCCGCGGGCGACACAGGGAGCGTCTCCGGCGGCGAGTCCGCCGAGTGCGGGTCCTCGGCCACGGGTGGCGTGCCGAGGGGGCCGATCTCCGTGCTGCCGTAGTAGTCGTTCCACGCGGCCGCCACGGCGGCCTCGTCTCCGTAGACGTCGGTGGAGTGGAAGCGGATCTGGTCGGTGACGTGCAGGGTGCCGTCGGCGTCGAGCCGGTACGTGCCGCTCCACTGCGACACGACGGCGCCGGTGGCTCCGGCGCGGATGTCGCCGAAGGGTGCGAACACGGTGTTCGGGCCGCCGACCATCCCGAGGTGCCTGGTGGTGATGGTGACCGCGGTCATCTCCGAGGCGGGGGCCGCAGCCGCGGCGGCCCTGATGGACGCGGCGGTCTCGGTGAGGTACTCGGCGGCCGACGCGGCCTGTGGCTGGCTGACGACCCCGGGCGGCGCCACGGCGATGGCGGTCACGACGGCGGCGGCGACGGCGGCACCGCCGAGCGAGACCACCGCGATGCGGCGGAGGGGGCGCGAGCGCCGGGAGCGGGCGATCTCCTGGTGCAGCGCCCGGCGGGGCGCCTGGGGGGAGGTGGGATAGGTGGGCCGGATCTCCCTGACCTGGTCAAAGATGTCCATGAGCGGACTCCGTCTCTGCGTAGCGGATGTGTGTGGTGGCCGAGCGGGGGGCGTGCGCGAGGCGCGCGGGTGCCGGCGGTGGGGGCGCGGAGAGTTTCGCGCGGATGCGGCTCAGCCGGGAGCGCACCGTGCCGATGGGGATGCCGAGCGCCGCGGCGATCTCCGGGTAGGTCAGATCGCCCCAGGCGTGCAGGAACAGCACCTCGCGGTCCCTGGCCGACAGTGCGGCGATCCGGGGGAACAGATCCTCCAGCTGGGCCGAGGCGTCCAGCCGGGAGATCGAGCGGTCGAGGTCGTCGACCGTGTCCTCGTCGCCGGCGCCGAACGCGGCGTGCAGTGCGCGCCAGTGCGTGGCCTGCGCCCGCCGGTGCTGCGCGAGCACCTTGGTCGCGATCCCCATGAGCCAGGGGAGCGCGGAGGTCCTGGTCATGTCGTAGCGCTTGCGCCGACGGAACGCGGCGAGGAAGGTCTCGCTGACGATGTCGTCGCTGGCGTGGGGGCCGACCCGCCGCGCGACGTAGGCGGTGACGGCGGTGATATGTCGCTCGAAGATCTCGGCGAAGCGCTCCGCCGACGTGAGCGAGTCACGGATGATGTCGTTGTCGTTGGTCACAAGAGGTATCCGCATCCCGGCCGCATCCGGTTCCAAACCGGTCCGCGCGGCGAGGCGCTGCCGGCTGACGTCAACAGTAGGGGTGGCGGCGGGCGGCGATGGGTATCGTCGAGGCGAGGACGCCGATGTCCCGCCGCGGGAGGAATCATGGAACGGGTCGACACGGTCGTGGTCGGAGCCGGGGTCGCGGGACTGACCGCGGCACGGCTGCTGCAGGACGCCGGGCGCACGGTGGTCGTGCTGGAGGCTCGGGACCGCGTCGGCGGTCGCGTGCACACGGATCGGACGGACGGCGCCACCGACCTCGGCGCCTCGTGGATCCACGGCGTCGACGGGAGCCCGGTGGCGGCGGCGGCCGCGGCCTTCGGCATGCGCACGGTCGAGTTCACGGTGGGCGGCTACCAGGTCGACGGTCGTCCGATCGCGAACTACGGCGTGGACGGGCGGCGGCTGCCCGATGAGGCCGCCCGTGCCTTCGCGGCCGACGTGCACGCGGTCGATGCCGTCCTGCCCGAGGTCATCGCGGCGTCGGCGCCCGAGGCCTCGTACCGCGAGGCCACGGAGGAGGCCCTGGCGCGGCAGGGGTGGGATGCGGATCGCACCCAGCGCGTGCGCGAGTATCTGGAGCACCGCGCGGAGGAGCAGTACGGCGCGTGGATCGAGGGCCTCGCGGCGCACGGGCTCGACGACGACCAGATCGACGGCGACGAGGTCGTGTTCCCCGACGGGTACGGCGCGCTGCCCGAACGGCTGGCGCAGGGTCTCGACGTGCGGCTCGGCCACGTGGTGACGGCCGTCGACTGGACCGACGGGGTGCTGGTGCACACGGGGCGCGGCGTGTTCGCGGGCGACACCGCCGTGGTGACGCTGCCGGTCGGGGTGCTCCACTCCGGGGCGGTCGACATCGTGCCCCCGCTGCCTTCGGCCAACGCCGACGCGCTCGGACGGCTGCGCATGAACGCGTTCGAGAAGGTGTTCCTGCGCTTTCCCGAGCGGTTCTGGGACGAGGGCGTCTACGCCATCCGGCAGCAGGGCCCGGAGGGCCGCTGGTGGCATTCCTGGTACGACCTCACCGCGGCGCACGGGCGTCCGACGCTGCTGACCTTCGCGGCGGGGCCGGCGGCGACCGCGACGAGGGACTGGGCAGACGAGCAGGTCGTGGCCTCGGTCATGGCGCAGCTGCGGCGGCTGTACGGCGACCGGGCCGTGGAGCCCGTGGCCGTGCACCGCACCGCGTGGCAGGACGACCCGTTCGCGCACGGCTCGTACGCGTACATGACGCTCGGCTCCACGACCGCCGACCACGACGACCTCGCGACGCCGATCGGGGGCGTGCTGCACCTCGCCGGGGAGGCCACCTGGACCGATGACCCCGCGACCGTGCCGGCCGCGATGCTGTCCGGTCACCGCGCCGCCGAGCGCATCCTGGGCGCGGCCGTCCCGATCGAGCGGCTCTGGGCCGACTGACCCCTGGGTGCTCGACGGGCGGGATCGTGCTCGCGGGAGTGTGGGGCCTGGCGTGACGGCGGTCAAGCCCCTGCGCTCGGCCGTGGTCGCGCGCGTAGCGTCGGGGCACCAGACAGAGGAGGCACGACATGAGTGATCCGCAGAACACGCAGGGCACGCCGGGGGCCGACGAAGAGGCCGACACCGCCTCGGGTGGCGCTCCCGACGAGGGCGGCGACACGACGGACGAGGTGCTGGAGCGCGAGACCACCGACGACCAGGGGCGCCCGCTCGACAACCCGTCGGGCGGCTGACCCCGCGGGGGCGGCGGGTCAGGATCGGTCCAGGTGGCCCGGGTTACCCTCGGGTCATGCGCCGATTCGCCGTCGTCCCCCTCCTCCTCGCCGCCGGGCTCCTCGCGGGCTGCTCGCAGGTCACCCAGGCCGCCGGCGACGCCCTCGGGGTCGATGTTCAGGGCGCGTGCGCCACGATCGACGACGCCTACGCGCAGTACCAGGGTCTGCTCGACCAGGGTGGGGCGACCGCGGAACAGGCGGATGCCGCGCGCGATCGGCTGGTGGCGACGCTCGACGATCTGGCGGCCGGGATCGACGGCCACCTGGGGGACGTGATCGCCTCGGGTGCCGATCAGATCGATGGACTGGGAGACCTCCAGTCTCCGGAGACGATCCAGGCCGTGGAGCAGTTGCACGAGTCGCTGGGGGCGTTCTGCGGCTGACGCGGACGGGGCTCCCGGGATAGTTGCGTTTTCGCAACCATCGGCGTATGGTTGATCTCGATCAACTTTCTACGCAGGAGCGTTCCCCCTTGTCACACACCTCTTCTTCTCCGGCCGACGCCACGCGCTCGGCCCGCGAGGTCTTCACCGCGATCTCCGGCCTCATCGTCGGCATGTTCGTCGCCGTGCTCTCGGGCACCGTGGTGTCGACCTCGATGCCGGTCATCATCGCCGACCTCGGCGGCACGCAGTCCCAGTACACCTGGGTCATCACCGCGAGCCTGCTGGCCACCGCCGTCTCCACCCCGATCTGGGGCAAGCTCGCCGACCTCGTCGACCGCAAGGTGCTCATCCAGATCTCGCTGATCCTCTTCACGGTCGGCACCGTGATCGCCGGGTTCTCCACCGACACGAACATGCTCATCGCCGTGCGGGTGATCCAGGGCATCGGCGTCGGCGGGCTCATGTCGCTGGTCATGATCGCGGTCGCCCTCATCATCTCGCCGCGCGAGCGCGGCAAGTACATGGGTGTCGTCGGCGGGATCATGGCCCTCGGCACCATCGGCGGCCCGCTGCTCGGCGGCGTCATCACCGACGCGTGGGGCTGGCGCGCCAACTTCTTCGTCGGCGTCCCGTTCGCGATCGTCGCGCTCGTGCTGCTGCAGTTCACGCTGCACCTGCCCAAGCCGCAGCGCGACACGAAGGTGTCGATCGACTACTTCGGCATCGTGCTCCTGGCCGTGGGCGTGTCCAGCCTCCTCATCTGGGTGTCGATGGGTGGCAACCAGTTCGACTGGGACTCCTCGACGAGCATCGTGCTCGCCGTGATTGCCGGCGTCGCCATCGCCGGGTTCGTGGCGGTCGAGTTCTTCGTGAAGGAGCCGATCGTGCCGATGTCGCTGTTCCGCAACCGCACGTTCACGCTGTCGGTCATCGCCTCCATCGCGATCGGCGTCTCGATGTTCGCCACCTCGGTGTTCCTCGCGCAGTACTTCCAGCTCGCCCGCGGCGCCACGCCCACCGAGTCCGGCCTCATGACCATCCCGATGATCATCGGGCAGATGGGTGCGTCGATCATCATCGGCCAGCTGGTCAGCCGCTTCGGCAAGTGGAAGGGCTGGATGCTCACGGGCTCCGTGCTCGCCACGGTCGGCGTGAGCCTCATGTCCACGCTGCGCTACGACACCCCGTTCATCCTGGTCGCCGTCTACATGTTCGTGCTCGGGGCCGGCCTCGGCATGGTCATGCAGAACCTCACCCTCATCGTGCAGAACGACACCGATCCGCGTCAGCTCGGCGCCGCGTCGTCGAACGTCAACTTCTTCCGCACGATCGCCGGCACCATCGGCGTGACCGTGATGGGATCGCTGCTCTCCTCGAGCGTCGCGACGTACGTCAAGGACGGGCTCGAGGGCTTCACCCCGTCGAGTCAGGCGGAGGTCGACGCGCTGAAGCACCTCGCCTCGGGCGACGTGCCGAAGGTGGGCCAGCTGCCCGACGCCATCCGCTCCATCGTCGAGAGCGCCTACGGCCACGGCATCGCCGACGCGTTCATCATCGCCATCCCGCTCGCCGTGATCTCGATCATCGCGATCGCGTTCATCAAGAACAAGCCGCTGTCCACCAAGAACGCCGCGGAGCAGCTGCGCGAGCAGGCCGAGGAGTCGGTCATCGAGGTGTCGGAGGCCGAGGTGGGCGCCTCGCTCTCCACGGGCACGATCCGTACCACGCGGGCCGAGCCGGCGACCACCACGGGAACGGTGGGCGTGCTCGAGCGCGAGGATCGGACGCGGGAGCGCTGAGATGATCGCCCCCGACGCGGTCGGCACTGCCGACGTCGACACGGCGCTCAGCGACCTGCAGGCGCACCTCAACCTGATCTTCGCGCGGACCCGGTCGCTGTGGAAGGAATCCGCAGCCCGGGTCCACCCGGAGCTCCCGGTGGCGGGGTACAAGCTGCTCACGTTCATCGACAGGGCCGGGTCGGCCAATGCGCACGAGCTCGCCGAGCGCTTCGACATGGACAAGTCGGTCGTCAGCCGCCAGGTGCGGATGCTCGAGGAGCTGGGGCTGCTGGACTCCCACCCCGACGAGCGTGACGGCCGGCTGCGGGTGCTCACCGCGACCCCGGGGGCGTGCACCGCGCTCGCCGAGGTCCGTCGCGAGTACGGCACCCGGCTGCGGGCCGTGATCGACCAGCTCACGCCGCGCGAGATCGAGGCCGCGTCCAAGGCCTTCCGGCTGCTGTCGGAGGTGTGACGCCGCCCGCCCGAAGCCCCGCCACCCCGGAGGTGGCGGGGCTTCGCCGTACACTGGCGGCATGAGTGCCCCGTCCGACCCCGCCCCCGGCGAGGGCGCCGTCGACACCTCCGCGTCGTCGGAGATCGACGTCGATCACGCCGCCGTGGTGCGCGTCGAGCACGAGCTCGGGCGACTGATCGCCCGCATCCGCGTCGCCTGGCGCGAGGCCGCGGTGACGGTGCACCCCGAGCTGCAGCCGCTCGGCTATCAGGTGCTCACCTCGATCCTGTCGGGCAAGGCGGCGACGGCCGGTGCCCTCATCGAGCGGCTCCAGACCGACAAGTCCGCCGTCAGCCGGCAGGTGCGGCAGCTCGAACAGCTCGGACTCGTCGAGAGCATCCCCGACCCGGAGGACGGTCGTGCGCGTCGGCTCGTGGCGACGCCCCTCGCGCAGGAGCGGGTGGCACTCGCGCGTTCCCGCTACGAGGGGCGGATCGGCGAACGACTGCGGAAGTGGTCGACCGCCGACCTCGACCACTTCGCGACCCTGCTGGCCGACCTCGGCGGCGGCTGAGCGGGAATACCGCGGGCGCTGCGGGGATTGGTCCCCACTGTGACTCTTTACGACCCCGCCGTCCTCGGCGCCCTGCCGCTGTCCAACCGCGTCGTCATGGCGCCCCTCACGCGCACCCGCGCCGGCGCCGACGGCGTGCCGACGCCGGTCATGGAGGAGTACTACCGCCAGCGGGCCGGGCAGGGCCTCATCGTCTCCGAGGGCACCTGGCCCGCCCGTGAGGGCATGTCCTACCCGGGTCAGCCGGGCATCGTCACCCCCGCCCAGATCGAGGGGTGGCGTCGCATCACCGACGCCGTCCACGCGGCCGGCGGCACGATCGTGATGCAGCTCATGCACGGCGGACGCGTCGGGCACCCCGCCATCTCGGGTGAGCCGCGCGTCATGGGGCCGAGCGCCCTTGCCGCCCCCGGCCAGACCCGGACGCCGGAGGGGAAGCGCGACCTTCCCGTCGCGCACGCGCTCACGCTCGACGAGATCCCTGTGGTCGTGGAGCAGTTCGCACAGGCCGCGCGCAACGCGATCGCCGCGGGCTTCGACGGGGTCGAGGTGCACGGCGCGAACGGCTACCTGGTGCACGAGTTCCTGTCGCCGGTGTCGAACGTGCGCGACGACCGCTACGGCGGGTCGCCCGAGAACCGCGCGCGCTTCGCGATCGAGGTCACGGCGGCCGTCGCGGCCGCGGTCGGCGCGGACCGCACGGGTATCCGCCTGTCGCCGCAGCACGGCATCCAGGGTGTTCTGGAAGACGACGCGGATGACGTGCGGGCCACCTACACCGCGGTCGCCGAGGGGCTCGCGCCGCTCGGCCTCGCGTTCCTCGACGTGCTCCACGCCGAGCCGTCGGGCGACCTCGTGCAGCACCTCCGCCGGGTGGCGGGCGCGCCGCTGATCGTCAACACGGGCTTCGGCGTGCCCACCACGCGGGAGTCCGCGGAGGAGCTGGTGGCGGAGGGGTGGGCCGACGCGGTCGCGGCGGGCCGCCCGGTGATCGCGAACCCCGACCTGGTGGAGCGCTGGCGCACCCGCGCGGAGCTGAACGAGCCGCGTCCCGAGCTCTTCTACGGCTCCACGGCCGAGGGGTACGTGGACTACCCGTCGCTCGAGGGCGTGCGCTCCGGGAACTGATGGCGGGAGGGGTCGGCGTCAGGCCGGCCCCTCCTCCTGCTCGCGCCGCGCGGCCGCCTCGCGCATCCGCCGCCGGATGCGCAGCGCGATGAAGACCACGAGCAGCAGAACGATGGCGCCGACCGCGATGTCGGAGAGCAGGCCGCTCCACTGCTCCAGGATCGGGCGGATCGCGGGGCCGAACGCGAAGCCCAGGCCGATCCAGATGCCGTTCCACACCGCCGACCCGACCATGGTGTAGAGCGTGAAGCGCCACAGGGCCATGCGCTCGATGCCGGCCGGGATGGAGATGAAGGAGCGCACCAGCGGCACGCACCGGCCGAGCAGCACCGCGCGGCCACCCCACCGCTGGAAGAACGCCTCCGCCTTGTCGAAGTCGTCGTGGTCGAGCAGGGGGATGCGACCGACGAGACGTCGTGTGCGGTCCCGGCCGATCGCGGCACCGATCGCGTACCAGATCCAGGCCCCGACGAGACCGCCGATCGTGGCGGCCGCCCAGGCGCCCCACGCGCTCATGCGTCCGTCGTACGCGAGGAAGCCGGCGGCGGGGAGGATCGCCTCCGAGGGGATCGGCGGCACGAAGGTCTCGATGAGCACGGCCAGCCCGACGCCGATCTCGCCGAGCGACTCGATCAGGCTGAGGACCCAGCCGATGAAGCCCTCGTATCCGGACTGGGGGGCGGCGAGGGCGAGGGTGCCGTGGGTCATCGTGTCCTCTGTCGGGGGATCGCGGTGATCGTGCGGGGGTCCCCTGCACGGTATCGCCCCTCCCTGGACTCCACCTGCGCGGGTGCCGCACGCTCGCGCCTCCTGTCAAGGTGCTGGTGCGCGCAGGTCCGGTCGGCCGATGCTGGGACATGCGACCCCGAGGAGGAGACATGTCCGATCAGCGACGCGACGAGACGACCGGGTTCCACGGTGAACCGCCGACGGCGAACAACGGCGAGGGCGACGCCCCGGAGGTCGACATCACCGACCTCGGTGAGGAGGAGCGGGAGGACGGCGTGGAGGTGGACGACCGCCCTTAGCCCGACTTTGACATAGGTCAATATCTGGCCTACGGTCGAGGCATGGCCTCGGAAGACTCGCGCGATCCCCTCCACGACCGGATCGCCGGGTCGACCGCCGCTGAGATCTCCGACAGCATCCGCGACCTCGTCGAGCGCGGCGCCCTCGCCGCCGGCGACCAGCTGCCTCCCGTGCGCACCCTCGCCGAGCGCCTCGGCGTCAACCGCAACACGGTGCTGGCGGCCTACCGGGCCCTCGTCGTCGCGCGCATCGCGGCCACCGGCGGGCGCACCGGCACCACCGTGCTCGGCCCGGGGACCGGTCCCGACGAGGGTTTCACGCCGGGCACCGTGCTGCGCGACATCGGCAGCGGCAACCCGCAGGCGGCGCTGCTGCCCGACCTCGCCGCGGCGTTCGCGACCGTGCGCCCGGAGCACGTGCTGTACGGCGAGTCCGTCATCGACCCCGAGCTCGCCGAATGGGCGACCACGTGGATCGCCGAAGACCACCCGCGCCCGTTCCGGCTCTCGGTCACGGCGGGGGCGGTCGACGCGGTCGAGCGGCTCCTCGCCCAGACTCTCGTGCAGGGTGACCGCGTCGGGCTGGAGGACCCGTGCTTCCTCTCCAGCATCCAGACCGCGCGGCTCGCGGGGTACGCCCCCGTCGCCATCCCGGTCGATGCCGAGGGGATGACGGTCGACGGCGTGCGCGCGGCCCTCGACAGCGGGGTGCGCGCGATCGTCTGCACGCCCCGCGCCCACAACCCGACGGGCGCGAGCATCACCCCCGCGCGCGCGGCCGAACTGCGCGCCGTGCTCGCCCCCTACCCGCACGTGCTGCTGATCGAGGACGACCACTTCTCGCTGCTCGCCCCCACGCCCTACGCCAGCATCATCGCCCCCACCCATGAGCGCTGGGCCCTGGTCCGTTCGGTGTCGAAGTTCCTCGGGCCCGACCTGCGTCTCGCTGTCACGGCGTCCGACCCGGTCACGGCCGGACGCCTGGCCCTGCGACTGAGTCCCGGCACGATGTGGGTCAGTCACGTGATGCAGCGTCTCGCCGCCGGCATGCTGCGCGATGCCGATGTGCGGGAGCAGATCGCCAGGGCCGGCGCGCACTACGCCGCCCGCCACGCCGACTTCGTCGCACTGCTGCGCGAGCGCGGGATCGCGGCCGACGACGGGGCCGGGCTCAACGTGTGGCTCGACGCGCACGACGATGCCGCGCGCGCGGCCGAACGTCTCGCCGCGCGCGGCTGGCTCGTGCGCTCGGGAGCAGACTTCGCGCTCGAGCACGGGGGGCCGGGCGCCCGCCACCTCCGCCTCACGGTGCACGACCTCGACGACGACGACCTGCAGCGCCTGGCCGACGATGTCGCGGCGGTCGTCACGGTCGCGGGGCGGGAGTCCGCGGGATGACCGGGGTGCTGCGCGTCGGGCGCTCGTCGCGGCTCGACGGCGTGCAGTACGACCTGCGCGGCACGGTGGCCGCGCGGGCCGCGGAGCTCGAGGCCCGCGGCGAGGAGATCCTGCGGCTCAACATCGGCAACCCCGCGCCCTTCGGGTTTGAGGTGCCGACGGTGATCGTGGAGGCGCTGCAGGCCGCCCTGCCGCACGCGCACGGATACTCCGAGTCGCTCGGCCTGGTCGAGACCAGGGAGGCGATCGCGGCGCACTACGCCCGGCGCACGGGCTTCCCGCGGGTGGACCTCGACGACGTCACGGTGGGCAACGGCGTCTCCGAGCTGGTCGGCCTCGTGCTGCAGGCGCTGCTCGAACCCGGTGACGAGGTGCTCGTGCCGAGTCCGGACTACCCGCTGTGGACGGCGTCCACGGTGCTCGCCGGTGGCACCGCGGTGCACTACCCCTGCGTCGAGGAGGAGGGCTGGCTGCCCGACCTCGACGCGATGGCCGCGCTGATCGGCCCGCGCACGGTGGCCATCGTGGTCATCACCCCGAACAACCCCACGGGCGCGGTGTACGACCGGCGCACGCTGGAGGGCATCGCCGAGCTGGCGCGACGGCACGGGCTCCTGCTGCTGTCCGACGAGATCTACGACCGGGTCGTCTATCCCGGGCACGCGCACCTGTCCATGGCGGCGGTCGCGTCGGATCAGCCGTGCGTGACGTTCGCGGGACTGTCCAAGACCCATCGCGTCGCCGGGTACCGCGCAGCGTGGGCGGTGACCTGCGGCTTCGCGCCCGACGACCCGTTCCTGTCCGGACTGCGGCTGCTGGCCTCGCTGCGCATGTGCGCCTCCGTGCCGGCGCAGCACGCGATCACCGCGGCGCTGGAGCACGACACCTCGCTCGACGCCCTGGTCGCCGCCGACGGCAGGCTCACGGTGCAGCGCGACGCCGCCACCGCCGCGTTGCGGGCGATCCCCGGTGTCGAGGTGACGGAGGCGGGCGGCGGGCTCTACCTCTTCCCGCGGCTGGACCCCGCGCGCTACCCGGTGCTCGACGACGAGCGTCTGGTGCTCGACCTGCTCGACGCGGAAGGGATCCTCCTGGCGCACGGCCGCGGGTTCCACTGGCCGCGGCCCGACCACCTGCGGATCGCGTTCCTGCCGGAGGCGCCGGTGCTGGTGGCTGCACTGCGGCGCTTCGGCGGGTTCCTCCAGGGCTACTCTCCGCCGGGGAGCTGACGCCGTAGAGACCCGGTGGAGTGACCGAGTGGCCAGGTTGCGGTCCGCAAGACCGTGTACGCAGGTTCGATTCCTGCCTCCACCTCCAGACCGGCTCGCCCGAGCCGACCCAGACGACGAAGGACACCGCCATGCACGACCAGCTCATCCCCGCCGCGAAACCCCTGATCGGCGATGAGGAGGTGGCTGCGGTCGAGCGGGTGCTGCGCAGCGGCATGCTCGCGCAGGGCGCCGAGGTCGCAGCGTTCGAGGAGGAGTTCGCCGCCCACTTCCTCCGCGGGCGCACGACCGTGGCCGTGAACTCCGGGACGAGCGGGCAGCTGCTGGGACTGATCGCGGCGGGCGTCGGGCCGGGGGATGAGGTGATCGTGCCGTCGTTCACGTTCGCCGCCGTCGCGAACTCGGTCGTGCTCGCCGGCGCCACCCCGGTGTTCGCCGACATCGAGCCCGTGCACTTCACCCTCGACCCGGAGCACGTGCGCGCACTCGTCACTCCGCGCACGAAGGGCGTCATGCCGGTGCATCTGTACGGCCACCCGTTCCTGGTCGATGGGATCGAAGAGGTCGCCGCGGCGCACGGCCTCGCGATCTTCGAAGACGCCGCGCAGGCGCACGGCGCGTCGTGGCGGGGTCGCCCTGCCGGCACGATCGGGTCGTTCGCGATGTTCAGCCTGTACCCCACGAAGAACATGACGGCGATCGAGGGCGGCATGGTCGCCTGTGCGGACGAGGGCATCGCCCGCCGTGTGCGGCTTTTGCGCAATCAGGGCATGGAGACGCAGTACGCCAACGAGATCGTCGGCTACAACAACCGCATGAGCGAGGTGCACGCGGCGGTGGGCCGGGTGCAGCTGCGCAATGTCGCGGCGTGGACGGCGCAGCGGCAGCGCAACGCGGCCGTGCTCGATGCCGCGCTCGACGGCATCGACGGGCTCACCGTGCCGCGGGTCGCGGAGGGGGCGGAGCACGTGTACCACCAGTACACCGTGCGCATCGCGGACGGGGAGCGCGACCGCGTGCGGGAGGCGCTGCGCGAGGAGCACGGCGTGGGCACGGGCGTGTACTACCCGATCCCGAACCACCGACTGCCGTCTCTCACGCGCTACGCGCAGGGCGTGGAGCTGCCGGAGACCGAGCGGGCCGCGGCCGAGGTGCTGTCGATCCCCGTGCATCCCTCGCTCACGGAGGGCGAGCTCGACCGCGTCGTCTCCGGGCTCACCGCCACGATGTCGGCGGGCGGCTGAGGCTACGCGGCGAGACCCAGCCACGCACGCGGCGAGTGGCCGAGACGCTGCGTGAACACCCGGGAGAACGCGGAGGCGCTCGCGTAGCCGAGCTCCGCGGCGACCGCGCTGACCGTCATGCCCGCGCGGAGCTGTTCCTGCGCGATCGTGAGCCGCCACTCGGTGAGGTAGTCGCCCGGCGCCCGGCCGACGACCTCTTTGAAGCGGGCCGCGAAGGCGCTGCGCGACAGGGCGGCGCGGCGGGCGAGGGCCTCCAGCGTCCAGGCCTCTCCGGGGGCCTCGTGCATCGCGACCAGGGCGGGGGCGAGCCGCTCGTCGGCGAGGCCCGGCAGCAGCCCGGGCGGCAGGGCGAGGCCGTCGGGGTGGTCGAGCATCCACCGCAGCAGTTGGATCAGCACGACCTCGAAGAGGCGGTCGGCGAGCAGCGGGCGACCGCAGCGGACGTTGTCGACCTCGGCGAACAGCAGGTCGAGCGCGGGGGAGAGGGTGGCGACCTCGTCGAGGGGCAGCACGATCACGGGCGGCAGCGTGCGGACGAGGGGGTGGGTGGCACCGCCGTCGACGTCGATCGTGGCGCACGCGAAGTCGGATTCCGCGGTCGGGGCGTTGAGGAACGTGTGGTCGAGCGGGCGGGGGAAGAACAGCAGGCTCGGGCGGGTGATGCGCTCGCGCGCACGGCCGCCGTCGACGCGCGGATACGTCAGCTCCAGTTCGCCGCGGCGCAGCACGTGCAGGAACCCCTGTCCTCGGCTCGCCGCGAACTCCGTGGTGCCGCACAGGGGCCCGGTGTGGAAGAGCCGCGTGCGCACGCGGAACCGATCGAGCAGGGGTGTGAGGCGGTCGAGGGGTGGCACCTCTCCATTCTCTGGACGATCTGCGGTGAATGCAAGACCGGATGATGCGTATCGTCCGGGGGATTCGAGAAGACTGAGGGCGGGTCGACACCCGGCCCGATCGAACAAAGGAGCATCCCGTGCCCAACGTCCCTCTCATCGACCGTGACGCCGCCACCGGACCCGTCAAGGACCAGCTTGACCAGATCGGTGCCGCGTTCGGCGCCGTCCCCGCCATGTTCCGGGCCGTGGCGAACTCCCCGGCCGCGCTGACCAGCATGTGGAGCGCGTTCGGCGCCTACGGGGGCGGTTCGCTCGGAGCCGCGCTCAGCGAGCAGATCGCGGTGGCCGTCGCCAACCGCAACTCCTGCGGCTACTGCCTCGCGGCGCACACCGCGCTGGGCAAGAAGGCCGGGCTCTCCGCCGACGCGCTCGCCGCGGCGCAGGAGGGCACCTCGGAGGACCCGCGCACCGCGGCCCTGCTGACCTTCGCGCTCGCGGTGGTCGAGCAGCGCGGGCAGGTGAGCTCCGCCGAGGTCGACGCCGTGCGCGCCCAGGGCTGGAGCGACGAGGAGATCGTCGAGACGATCGGCCAGGTGGCGCTCAACCTGTTCACGAACTACGTGAACCTCGCGCTCGACGTGCCGATCGACTTCCCGACGGTGCCGCTGCGTCGCGCCGCGTGACGACACGGGAAGGGGCCGGATCCGCGGGGGATCCGGCCCCTTCTCAGTGCGCGGGCTCGACCTCGTCGAGCCAGGTTGCGATCGCCGTACGCGCGCGGTGCTCGAGTCGGGGGCCGTGCGCGGCCGCCTGTCTCCGGATCGAGCGGGGGTCGATGCCGCGGTGGTGCAGCTCGTGCGCATGGCCGATCAGCCAGCGCTCGATCGTGCGGTGGTCGGCCTCGACGTGGAACTGCAGCCCGAGTGCACGACCCCGCGAGAACGCCTGGTGCGGGAAGCCGGGCGTGCGGGCGAGGTGGCGCGCGCCCGGGGGGATCTCGAAGGCGTCGCCGTGCCAGTGCAGCACGGGCTCGCCGTCCAGCGCCGACAGCGGTGAGGTGCGCCCGTCCGGCGTGAGGTCCACCGGCGCGTACCCGATCTCGACGCCGCCCGTCGGGGCGACCCGAGCCCCCAGCGCCTCGGCGAGCATCTGGGCGCCGAGGCAGATCCCGAGCGTGGGACGGTCCGCCGCGAGTCGTGCCGACAGGGCGTCCTTCGTGGGGGCGAGGAACGGGTAGCGGTCGTCGTCGTACACGCCGATGGGGCCGCCGAGCACCACCACCAGATCAGCCGAGGCGACCTCGGCCCGGTCGAGTTCGTCGACGCCGGCGTCGTGATACCGGACGCGGTAGCCGCGCTCCTCCAGCAGCGGCGCGAGGATGCCGAGGTCTTCGAACGCGACATGGCGCAGAGCGAGGGCGGTGCGCGTGGGGGTCGATGCGCTCATGGGTCTCCTGGTCGGGTGGGAGTCGCGGTCAGCCGAGTGCGGCGAGGGCGTCGTCGATCACGCTCACCGCCGTGTCGAGCTGCGCGTCGGTCGTGGTGAGCGTGGGGAGGAAACGGATGACGTTGCCGTCGCTGCCCGCGGTGAGGAGCAGGATGCCTCGCTGCGCGGCGAACTCCGCGATGGCCGTCGCGGCACCCGCGAGGGGCCGCGTGGTGCCGGGCTCGCTCAGCTCGAACGCCTGCATCGCCCCGATCCCGCGGACGTCGCCGATGATCCGGTGGCGCGACGCCAGCTCGGTCAGCCGTGCCCGCAGGTGCGCGCCGATGCGGGCCGCGTCGTCGAAGAACTCGCCCTCCGCGAGCTCGTCGAACACCGCGACGGCCGCGGCGATCGACACGGGGTTGCCGCCGAACGTGCCGCCGAGTCCGCCGGGGTCCGGTGCGTCCATGATCTCGGCGCGGCCGGTCACTCCCGCGAGCGGCAGTCCGGCCGCGATGCCCTTCGCGGTGAGCACGAGGTCGGGCACGAGGCCGAAGTGCTCGCTCGCGAACCAGGTGCCCGTGCGGCCCAGGCCGGTCTGGATCTCGTCGGCGATGAAGACCACGCCGTGGCGCGTGCACCACTCCTGCAGCGCGGGCAGGTAGCCGTCGGCGGGCACGACGAAGCCGCCCTCGCCCTGGATGGGTTCGGCGATGACGGCGGCGAGGTCGCCCGCGCCGATCCGCTGCTCGAGGTAGCCGATCGTGCGGGCCGCCGCCTCGGCGCCGCTCAGGCCGTCGCGGTACGGGTAGGAGTTGGGGACGCGGTGCACGTCGGGCGCGAACGGGCCGAAGCCCGCCCCGTACGGCACGGCCCGGTGGTTCATCGCGAGCGCCAGGTTCGTGCGGCCGTGGAACGCGTGATCGAGGGCGGCGACGGCGCGGCGGCCGGTGTGCCTGCGGGCGATCTTCACGGCGTTCTCGACGGCCTCGGCGCCGGAGTTCGCGAGCATCGTGCGCTTCTCGTGGTCGCCGGGGGTGTGCGCGGCGAGCAGCTCCGCGAGGTGCACGTAGCCCTCGTAGGGGGTGACCGTGAAGAGGGTGTGGGTGACGCGGTCGAGCTGATCCGCCGCCGCGGTGACCGCCGCGCGGTTGGTGTGCCCGATCGTGGTCACGCCGATGCCGCTGCCCAGGTCGAGGAAGCGGTTGCCGTCGACGTCGGTGACCCAGGGGCCGTCGGCGTGCTCGATGTAGACCGGCAGCACGCTGCCGACGCCGCGGGGCACGACGCGCAGGCGCCTCTCGTGCAGCGCGCGACTGCGGGGGCCGGGCACCTCGGTGCGCAGGCGCGGGGTGATCAGGGCGGTGTCGGAGAACAGGCCGGGCACGGTCATGGGCGGACTCCTTCGGAGAGAGGGCGACGGCCGGCGGGCGCGCGGCGTGACTCGAAGCTATGTTAGATTTTGGCCTATGTCAAAGTCAGTCGACGAGGAGAACGCCTCCGCCCGCTACCCCACGGCCACCACCGTCGCCGACTTCCGAGCCAACGTCGCCGCCGTCCGCGCGCGCATCGACGCCGCCGCCGACCGCGCCGGGCGCGATGCCGCGAGCGTGCGGCTGCTGCCGGTCAGCAAGACCGTGCCGACCGAGCGGGTGCGCATCGCGATCGACTCCGGGCTGCGGCTCCTCGGCGAGAACAAGGTGCAGGAGGCCGTGCGCAAGCACCGTGAGACGGAAGACCTCGACGTCTCGTGGGCGATCATCGGACACCTGCAGACCAACAAGGCGCGCGATGTCGCCGCGTTCGCGCACGAGTTCCAGGCACTCGACCGGCTCCGGGTCGCCGAGGCGCTGGACCGAAGGCTGCAGGCGGCCGGTCGCGGTCTCGACGTGTTCGTGCAGGTGAACACCTCCGCGGAGGACTCGAAGTTCGGCATGCCGCCCGCGGAGCTGTCCGGGTTCCTGAAGGCACTGCCGGTGTACTCGTCGCTGCGGGTGCGCGGGCTCATGACGCTCGCGATCCTCACCCCGGACGAGACCAGGGTGCGCGCGTGCTTCCGCGTGCTGCGCGAGCTCCGCGACCGCGCCAGGGCGGACGATCCCGACCTGATCGGCGACGGGGAGCTGTCGATGGGGATGTCGGGCGACTACGAGATCGCGGTCGAGGAGGGGGCGACGTGCGTGCGGGTCGGGCAGGCGATCTTCGGCGCGCGCGCCCTGCCCGACAGCTACTACTGGCCGGAGGGCTGACGCGGCCCCTCGTCGTCGGTCCGGAAGCCGGCCGCCTTGTGAGTGCCGTCGCAGAACGGCTTCACGGCGGACAGGCCGCAGCGGCACAGCGCGACCGTGCGGCGGCCGGGGTCGATCAGCGCGCCGTCCGCGGACCGCAGCTCGATGTCGCCGCGGACGAGCAGGGGCCCGTCCGGGTAGGGCGTGACGGTGACCGGCTCGTCGCGACCGCTCATGACGACTCCCGTCCGCGCAGCGCCGAGGCGCCGGCCGCCCAGGCGTCGAGCATGTGCTGTCCCGCCCAGCCGTCCACGGTGAGGCACGCGGCGGCCCCGAACACGATGTCGCCGAGCACCTCGGGGCGATCCTCCGCCAGGCTGCCGGCGAGGTCGCGCGCGGCGATCTGCTCGTGCACCGCGTCGGCCTCCACGTGCTCGTCGAAGTAGGCGGCCACCTCGTCGGTGAAGCCGAGGCGCCGCAGCCCGTCCGCGTAGAAGCGGCACGGGATCGACGACGTCATCTCGTACGCGGCGAGGTGCCCGACGATGGCGCCGACCAGCCGGCGGTTGAGCCCGAACAGGGTCATCAGATTGTGCGAGGCGAGCGTGATCGCGGGGGCGTCGTCGACGTAGGCGCCGTACGTGTCGTCGAGGTCGGCGGCCCGCATGGCCCTGGCGTACAGCTCCGCGTGCACGCGCTGCGGCCGGCCGCCGCCGTACTCGTCCGACTGGATCTCGACGAGGGCCGCCTTCGCCCGGCCGGTCAGACGCGGGATCGCCCACGAGTGCGGGTCGGCTTCGCGCAGCGTGTAGATCGAGCGGAGGATCAGCGACTCCTCCGCCTGCTCCCGCGTGGCCTTCTTGGCGATGTAGCGCGCCACGCTCGGTCCGGCGTCGGCGGCGGCGAGCGCGAACAGGGCCCGGCCCACCGCGTCGACGGTCGGCTCCGGCAGCTCCGGCACCGGCACGGTCTCCCGGAGGGCCGCCTCGAACGCGTCCTCCAGGAGGCGCCGGGCGGTGACGACGCCCGCATCCCACTCCCGCGACGCGTCGAGCGCGGGAAGCGAGCCGTACGACGACGCATACAGCACGAACAGCGCGAGCTGGATGTCGTCGTCGCGCACGATGTCGGTGGTCTCGGACACGGCGGTCGCCGCGAGCTCCGGCAGGTCGACGCTGTCGTCGCCGTGGACGAGGCAGGACAGCACGGCGGCCGACAGCGGGCCGCGCGGGGAGAATGCGACGGCGGTGTCGGTGTCGAGGGTGGAGACGGTCATGTGGAGGGGCTCCCATCGGATCGATCACCGGCATCATCGCGCGAGCGCGCGAACGGAGCCAGGGACTTGACGCCGAGCCGTCGGGCAGGCAAGCCGCGTCCGCGCTCCCGTGCGCGGACGCGTCGCGCCTCAGCCGCGACCGGGCACGGGCGGGGCCGGAGCCGGGGCGCCCTCCGCGGAGGCCGTCGGGTCTTCGGACGGGTTGCGACGGATGCCGATCCACGACACCACGCCGCCCAGCACCAGGAGCGCGGCCGTGACCCAGGCGGCGCTGTGGAAACCGTCGAGGTCGAGGGCGCCGCCGACGATCGTCGACAGCATCGCCACCACCAGGAGCCCGGCCACGCGCGAGACCGCGTTGTTCACGGCCGAGGCGATGCCCGAGTGGTTCTCGTCGATCGCGCCGAGGATCGCGGCCGTCAGCGGAGCGACCGTGAGCGAGAGGCCCAGCCCCATCACGACCATGGCGGGAAGCACCTGCCACCAGTAGTCGAACTCGGCGGACACGGTCAGCAGCATCAGCGCACCGGCCGCCATGATCAGCGGACCGATCGTCATGAAGATGCGCGGACCCCAGCGCCCCGCCCACCCTCCCGCGCGCGAGCTCACCAGGATCATGAGGATCGTCATCGGCAGGCTCGCGAGACCCGCGGCGGTGGCACTGAGCCCGGCGCCCTGCTGCAGGTACACCCCGACCACGAAGCCGTTGAGCGAGAGCGCGGCGTACACGAACAGCGTCGCGAGGTTGCCCCAGCCGAAGTCGCGCACGCGGAACAGCCACAGCGGCATGAGCGGGGCGGCCGAGCGGCGCTGGCGCAGCAGGAACGCGGCGAACAGGGCGGCGCCCGCGACCGCGGGGATCGAGATCGCGGGCGAGCCCCATCCGAGGTTGGGCTGCTCGATCAGGGCGAACACGACCGCGCCGAGTCCCACGGCGCACAGCGCACCGCTCCACCAGTCCACCCCGACGCCGCGGGGCCGCTCGGGCAGCTGGAGCCGAGCGAGCAGCAGCAGCGTGACGCCGATGGGCAGCACGTTGATGAGGAACACGAACCGCCACGACAGGAAGTCGACGAACAGGCCGCCCAGCAGCGGCCCGACGAGCTGTGCCGCGGTCGTGAAGGCCGTCCAGACGCCGATGGCCCTCGCCTGCACGTCGCCGCGCATCGTGGCCGTGATCAGCGCCAGGGAGCTCGGCACGAGCAGGGCACCCGCCGCGCCCTGGGCCGCGCGGGCGACGATCAGCATGAGCGGGTCGACCGCCGCGGCGACCGCGATCGACGCGATGCCGAACGCGATCAGGCCGATGCGCATGACCACCACCCGGCCATACGCGTCGGACAGCGACCCCGCCAGCAGGATCAGCGCGCTCAGGGTGATGAGGTAGGCGTCGACCACCCACTGCTGCGTGGTGATGCCGCCGCCGAGCTCACGGCTGATGGCGGGCAGCGCGACGTTCACCACCGTGCCGTCGAGGAAGGTCACGAAGGACGCGAGCACCGCGATCGCGATGACGAGCCGCTGGAGGGGGGCGAAGGAGGCCACGAGCCGACCCTACTCCCGGCCGCGGACGCCGGGGCGGGTCAGGCCGACGCGGTCTCCGTCCCCGCGCGGAGCAGTTCCGTGAGCCCCTCGCGACCGCCGTCGCGGTAGGCGGTCCGCTGCCTCTCGGCGCCGGTTCCCTCCGCGCGCAGGCGTCCCAGGGCCTCGTCGACCGCGGCCTCGTCACCGAGCTGCTGCAGCACCGGGCGGATCTCGGCGAGCAGGCCCTCCGCGACCGCCCACGCGTCGGCGACCTCGCCCGACAGCGGGTCGACGATGCGCGCGCCCATCCCGGCCCGCGCCGCCGTCCACACCGACGCGTCCAGGGCGTCGATGCGTTCCTCGGCCAGCCGCTGCTCGGTGCTCAGCGCGATCGCCCGGCACAGCAGCGCCGACAGCACGGCATCGTCGGCGGTGAGCTGCGCGTCGGCGATCCGTGCCTCGACGGTGGGGTATCGCTCGGACAGCCGCACCGCCCACGACAACGAGCTGGCCTCGCCGATCGTGCCCAGGGCGAGCAGTTGCCCGACCCGGGCGCGGTAGTCGTCGAGGTCGTGGAACCGCGGCGGGCACCAGGATGAGGGCAGTCGCCGGATGAGCATGCTCCGCCAGCTCGCGAAGCCCGCGTCGAGGCCGTGGGCGAACGGGCTGTTGGCGCTCAGCGCGAGCAGCAGCGGGAGCCAGCCGCGCAGGCGGTTGAGCGCGCGCACCCGTTCCTCCTCGTCGAGCACCTCGACGTGCACGTGCAGGCCGTTCACCTCGTGCTCGCGGGTCAGGTGCGCGAGCCGCCGGGCCACGTCGTCGTAGTGCGGTGACGGGGAGAGCCGGGGTGAGCGCGCGGTGGTGAACGGGCTCCCGGTCGGGGCGGCCACCGCGTGGAGGGCGCGTGCGTGCTCGCCCAGCAGGCTGCGCAGGCCGCGCAACTGGCGTCGCGCCGCCTCCGGGGTCGACACCGGCTCGGTGAGGCACTCGAGCTGCGACGCCAGGTACTCCGTGGTCACCCGCCCGGTCAGCGGGCGGTCGCCGATGCGCTCCAGGATGTCGCCGGAGAGGCCGACGGGCAGCAGCGAGTTCTCATCGAGCAGGAGGAACTCCTCCTCGATCCCGAAGCGCGCCATCCCGCCTCAGTGGTTGCGCAGAGCGGAGATGAGCTCCGCCTTGCGCTTCCCGCTGTAGCCGGTCAGTCCGATCTCCTTGGCCCGCTTGCGCAGTTCGGCGACCGTCCAGTCCTCGTAGTCGCCGTGCTTCCCGCCCCGGCGGCCGACCGTGCTGCGGCCGTCCCTGGCAGCGGCGTTGGAGATGCGTGCGGCCTTCTCCTTCGAGGCTCCGTCGTCGCGGAGCTCTTCGTACAGCTCCGGGTCCTTCAGGGAGTTGTTACGTGCTCCTGGCATTGCTCTGCTCCTTCGCGCACTCGGAGGGTGGAAGTCAACCCCCTCGAACGAGGGTGTCCGTGCGGTCTAGCGTGAGGGCACCGCAGTCGGGCGCCCGCGCCCCCAGAGAAGGGAAAGACCGATGAACATCCTCCTGATCATCGTCATCGTCATCGCCGTGATCCTCGCGATCACCGGAGGACTGGTGCAGTCGCTCCAGTTCCTGCTGTGGGTCGGTCTGGTGCTCCTGGCTATCGCCGTGATCGCCTGGCTGATCCGAGCGATCAGCGGCAGCCGCAAGGTCTGACCCGTGTGCGGAGGGGGAGGCTCGCCGGTCCGGCGAGCCTCCCCCTCTTCATGGGATCAGCGGGGCGGGATCAGCGGTCGAACGCGTCCCGGACGCTGTCGCCGGCCTTGCCTGCGGCGTCCTTCACGTTCTCGCCGGCCTGCTTGGCGTCGGCCTTCACCTGATCCGCCTGGCCCTCGGCCTCGAGCTTCTCGTTGTCGGTGAGCTTGCCCACGCCCTCCTTGACCTTCCCGCCCAGCTTCTCGGCGGAGTTCTTCATGTCGTCTGCGCCACTCATGTGGGGCTCCTCTCCTCGGCGGATCGATTGCTCTCCGAGCCTCGCATCGGCCGTGACGAGGGTCCACGGGATTGACAATCGCTCCCTGCCGTGTCAGCGTTCCGCCCCCATCGACGCGAGCCCCCGCAGCGGCTAGCCTGGCGCCAGGCGGGTGGTCCTGCCCGCTGTCCTCGACGAAGGGAGCGGAGCCCGATGGACGCGACGATGATGGGCGCGATGTCGAAGAGCATGGAGTCGATGCCCGACATGGCGATGATGGACCTGGCGGTGCTGCAGGCCTGCATGGACGCGTGCGCCGCGTGCGAGCAGGCGTGCACCGTGTGCTCGACGCAGCTGATGGACTGCGCGCCCGCGTGCATGAACTGCGCCGACATGTGCCACACGATGATGCGGTCGATGCTGCGGATGCAGGGCATGACCCCCGCGACGATGATGGCGATGCTCGACGCGTGCATCGCCATGTGCCAGATGTGCATGGACGAGTGCATGCAGCACGCCGATCACAGCGACGTCTGCCGCCTCTGCGCGCAGGCGTGCCAGGCGTGCATGAACGCGTGCATGGCCGTGCGCGACATGATGATGGCGAGCGCCTGACCCGGCAGGACGGTCGCCGTCAGACGGTGGCGACGTTGAAGCGCGCGTCTCCCACGGCCAGCACGCCGTAGGGGAGGTGGAGGGCGACGGGGGTGCCGACGGCCGCTTCGAGCGCGGCACCGGAGCCGTTCCACAGCGCGTGCGCGGTGCCGTCGAGGGTGCGCACGACCAGGTCGCCGGTCACCGGATCGGCGGACTCGACCAGCGCGTCTGCCCAGTCGGCGGGCGTGGCGGCGGCCAGGCGTGCCTGGATCAGGTGCAGCGCGTGTCCCGGTGCGATCGAGGAGCAGCGGCCACCCGCGCGGCACATGCACGTCGCACGCTCGCTCACCTCGAGGGGTGACAGGCGGTGGGGCGACGTGGACACGGTGGTCTCCTTCGGTTCGGCGTTCCGGCCACAGTAGGCGGCGCGGGCGGCGGGACGCGAGGGCGGGCGACATCGGGCGAAACAATCGGGTGTAGGCTCGCCGGGTGCTGTCGTCGATGAGCGCCCTCGGGGCGCGGAGCGGAGCCGCAGGCGCGTTCAGCGCCGCGGGCAGAGGCTGAGGACCGGCCGGAGGCGGAACCCCCGTCCCCGGTGCTGCACCGTACCCGGCTCCTGTCCGGGGTCCTCCATCTGACCCGACTCGCCGCACGGCGACCGTCCGAAAGCACACTCCCATGCGTCCCCTCGACGAGCGCGACATCCGCGCCTCCTTCCTCAACGCCTCCCGCAAGGAGGTCTCCGACCTCACCCTGCCCGCCGGTTTCGCCGACATCGACTTCGATCGGCTTGATTTCCTCGGCTGGACCGACCCCAAGCAGCCCCGTCGCGCCTACGTCGTGACCTGGGTCGACGATGCCCCGGTGGGCGTGCTGCTGCAGCGCGCCGAACAGCGGGTGCTCGCCCGCGCCCAGTGCTCGTGGTGCGAAGACGTGACCCTCCGCAACGACGTGCAGCTGTTCGTCGCCCGCAAGGCCGGTCCGGCCGGACGCAAGGGCGACTCGGTCGGCGTGCTGGCCTGCGCCGGGTTCGAGTGCAACCGCTCGGTGCGGATGCTGCCGCCCCTCGCGTACCAGGGCTACGACCGGGAGCTCGCGCGCGACCTGCGGATCGTCCGGCTGCAGGAGCACGTCACCGGCTTCCTGGCCGAGGTGGCCGGGACCGCCTGAGGCCGTGGGCGGCGGGCCGGTGCGTCCTCAGCGCCGGTCCGCCACCGCCGGATCCGGGGTGTCCGCCCGATCCACCCCGGCCGCCGTGACGGCGCGCACGTGCGCCAGCGCCGGCGCGGACAGCTCGGCCGACAGCGCCGTGAAGCGCTCCACGCTGCGGGCGCCGGGCCAGTCCGCCGGCAGCATCGACGCGGGCAGCCCGGGGTCGGTGTAGGGCAGCACGCGCCACCGGTCGAGCAGGTGCACATACGCGGCGAACGGCTCGGGTGGCAGCGTGCTGAGCGACGCCTGGAAGGCGAGGTGCTCCGTCCGCAGCGCACCCAGGTCCCACCACTGCGCTGCCGCCTCCACGAGGGTGCCGGCGGGAGCGGGGGCCACGGCGTCGAACAGCGTCGCCCACTGCCGCGCGCCGAGCTCTTCCAGGATCTGCGTCGCCTCCTCGCGCAGGTGACCGGGGCAGATCCACAGGGCGGGCGACACCACGCCTGCGCCGATCCACTGCAGCCGGCGACGCAGCTGATGCCGCACGCTGCGGGCGCTCTCCGGGATCGAGAACGACACCAGGCACCACGGGTCGGTGTCGCCCATCTGCCGCATGGTGAAGATGCGCCGGTCGCCGCGCTCCAGCATGGGCAGCGCCTCCGGGTTCAGGCGGTATCCCGCGGTCTCGCCGCGCTCGGCCAGCAGCAGCCCCTTCTGCTTCAGGCGCGTCACGCCCGTGCGGGCCTGGGCGGCCGGGATCCCCAGCTCGCCCGCGAGGTGCACGAGATGCGCGGCGGAGATCCAGCCGCCGAGGGGCCGCAGATACAGCCCGATCAGCGTCCGCAGCAGCGACGCCGTGCTGCCGGGGCGGGCATCGATGTCGTCGCGCACGGCGGTCGCCGCCGCTTCAGTCGTCATCGGACTCCAGGGCGTCGCGCACGGCCAGCACGCCCGTGATCGTCTCGACGTGCGAGGTGCTGAGCGGGGAGAGTCCGAGGCGGATGCCGTCGGGGAAGCGGAAGTCGGGGATGATGCCGTCCGCCCAGAGCCGGCGGGTGACGTCGCGGAAGTCGGGGTGGCCGATCGTCACATGCCCGCCGCGTCGCGCGGAGTCGCGGGGGCTCAGCAGCCGCACGCCGAGCGGGGCGAGCACCTCGTCGTACGCGCGCACCGCGAGATCGGTCAGCGACTGCGACTTGGCCCGCACCCCCGCGATCGTCGACTGCTCGATCAGGTCGAGCATCCCCTGCATCGCGAGCATCGAGGTGACGGGCGGCGTGCCGCTGAGCAGCTGCCGGATGTCGCCGCTCGGCACGTACTCCGGCCCCATCGCGAAGATGTCCTCCGCGCTCCACCACCCCTGGATCGGCTGCCGGAGCACGCCCTGCAGCCCGTGGCGGAGGTAGGCGAACGCGGGGGAGCCCGGGCCGCCGTTCAGGTACTTGTAGGTGCAGCCGACCGCGAGGTCGACGCCCCACGCGTCCAGCTGCATCGGCACGACGCCGGCCGAGTGGCACAGGTCCCACATCATGAGCGCCCCCGCCTCGTGCGCCGCCGCCGTGATGCCCGGCATGTCCGCCAGCGCGCCCGAGCGGTAGTCCACGTGGCTGAGCGACACGAGCGCGGTGCGGTCGGACACCGCGGCCGTCACGTCGTCCACCGTCACGCCGTGCACCGGGTCGGGTTCCAGCCAGCGGATGGTCAGCCCGGTCTCGGCGGCGACGCCCTCGGCGAGGAACCGGTCGGTGGGGAAGTTGCCCGTCTCGATCACGAGCTCCGTGCGGGCGGGGTCGGCGGCGGCCGCGGCGCGCATGAGCTTGTAGATGAGCACGCTGGTCGAGTCGGCCACGACGGTCTGCCCGGTGGCGGCTCCGAGCGCGACCTCGCCGATGCGGTCGCCCAGGCGCATCGGCAGTTCCATCCACTGCTCGTCCCACGAGCGGATGAGCCGGGTGCCCCAGTCCTCGCGCACGAACGCGGCGAGCTTCTCCGGCATGTCCCGCAGGGGGCGGCCGAGGGAGTTCCCGTCGAGGTAGGCCGTGACCCCCGGCGCCTCGGCGAACGCGTCGAGGTGCGCGGCGAGCGGGTCGGCCGCGTCGAGGGCGCGGGCGGCGTCGAGCAGGGCGGCGTCGGAGGAACGGTCGGTCATGTCACACCTTCAGGTCGGCGGCGGTCAGCGGGCGGGCGTCGAACGGATCGGTCGAGCCGTCCGGGAGCAGGAGCAGCAGCGCGCCGGGCTGCCGCGGGTCCACGGGGGCGAGGGCGCGCAGCAGGGCGGCGTCGTCGAGCCCCGCGCGGCGGAGGGCGTCGAGCTCGGCGGGGTGGAGGTCGACCGGGGTGGGGCCGTTGCCCATGTCGGTGCCGTAGAGCACGGTGCCCCCGGCGGCGTGGAACCGTCGCACGTTGTCGACGGCGATGCGCAGGGCGGCGGGGTCGTGGATCGCGAGGGTCGAGATCCAGGACACCGAGGCCGCGTGGCGGGCGACCTCGGCGTCGTCGAGGCGCTCGGTGAACGGCGCGTGCGCGAGGCGGGTGGCTCCGAGGCGTGCGGCCCGCTGCGCCTCGCCGGGGCCCTCGGCGTGCACGACCACCGGCAGGCCGTGCGCGTCCGCGCGCTCGACGATCGCGTGGACGAGCGCGTCGGCGAACACCGGACCGGCCGTGCTGTTGCCGGCGACCTTGAGGAGGGCGACCCCGGCGGCCGCGAGCTCATCGACCGCGGCGACCGCGGCAGCCTCGTCCGCGACCTCCCGCACCGATCCCGCGGGGGCCCAGTCGCGGTCGGACGGGTAGCCGCCGGGCGGGGTGAGGAACGCTCCGGCGTACCGGACCTCGACGGCGTGATCGGGGGTGGCCGAGGTGTGCACCGCGAGCTCACGCAGCACCGCGGTGTTCCCGCCCAGGTCGTCGACCCGGGCGAGGCGCGAGGTGCGCAGCAGGGCGTGGTCGACGAGCTGCAGGTGCACGTGGTGGTCGGTGAAGCCGCCGACGACCCCGCCGGGGACGCGGGGGAGGCCGGGGGCCGGAGTCTCGGCGCGGAGCCGCACGTGTTCCGCGGTCGCCTCGACGACGCCGTCGCGCCACCGGGTGCCGTCGAAGTACGTCGCGGCGTGCATCTCAGCCGCCGATCTCGGTGCGGACGGTGTAGAGCTCGGGGAAGAACGTGAGGTCGAGGGCGCGCTGCAGGAATCCGACGCCGCTGGAGCCGCCCGTGCCGACCTTCATGCCGATCGTGCGCGACACGGTCTTGAGGTGCCGGAACCGCCAGAACTGGAAGTTGTCCTCGAGGTCGACCAGGTCTTCGCACGCCTCGTACAGGTCCCAGTGCGTGCCGGGGTCCTGGTAGATGGCGCGGATCGCGGGGACCAGCGCCGGGGTCTCGCGGTAGGGCTCGCGCACGTCGCGGTCGAGGATCTCGGCCGGAACGGGCAGTCCGCGGCGGGAGGCGTAGCGCAGGAACTCGTCGTACAGCGTGGGCTTCTCCCACTCGGCGGTGAGCAGCGCCAGGTTCGCGGGATGGTCGCGGAAGACGCCGAGCATCTTCTCGTTCTTGTTGCCCAGCGCGAACTCCACGGCGCGGTACTGCACCGACTGGAAGCCGGACGAGGTGCCGAGTGAGCCGCGGAACTGCGCGTATTCGGTCGGGGTGAGGGTGGCGAGCACGGACCACTGCTGCGTCATCACGTCTTGGATCTTCTTGACCCTGGCGATGCGCTTGAGGGCTTCACGCAGGTCGTCGGCGGCCAGCAGCGTGCGCGCGGAGGACAGCTCGTGCAGCACCTGCTTGAGCCACAGCTCGGTGGTCTGGTGCTGGATGATGAACAGCATCTCGTCGTGGTGCTCCGGCTGGCTCACGGGGTGCTGTGCGGTGAGCAGCTGATCCAGGGCGAGGTACGAGCCGTAGGTCATCCGTCCGGTGAGGTCGGTGACGATGCCGTCTTCCAGGGCGCGCTGGTTCTCCGGGTGCATGCGGAAAACATATCACTTCTGTGGCGACCGTCACAGGAGTGAAATGTTCTCAGCGGGTGGTGTGCTTCCCCAGGAACGCGATCGTCTCGTCCAGAGCGGTCCGTGCATCCGGCAGGTCGAGGTGGAACTGGTACTCGTGCGGCAGGGCGGGCTCGTGATCCATCGGCCAGAACAGCGTCGTGACCTCCACACCCAGGGACTCGAGGCGCTTCGCCATCGGGATCGACTGGAGCCAGGTGAGACCGTCGCCGTTGCCGCCGGAGATGTAGGTGGCGGGGAAGTCCGCCGTGACCCAGTCGAGCGTCGACATCGTCGACCCGGTGGAGTCCTCCGCCCAGGTCTTGGTGCCCGAGTACGCCCACATCGCGGTCTTGAGGCCCCAGCCGGCGATGCCGTCGAGCTCGGCCAGGGCTGCGAGGTCGTACACGCCGCAGTTGAGGATCGTGGCGGCGAGCTGGTCGGCCTTCAGCGACGGGTCGATGCCGACGATCTCGGCGTAGTCGGGGTTGGTGATGAGCGTGGCCATCTGGCTGGCGAGCTGGCTGCCGGCGGAGTCGCCCGCGAGCACGATCTGGTCGGGGTCGATGCCGAGTTCCGCGGCGTGCTCGTCGATGTAGGCGAGGGCCTGGTCGAGCTGCCGCACGGCGAGCGGGTACACGCCCTCGGGCCCGATCGTGTAGTTCACCCCGACGGTCGTGTAGCCCTCGGCCGCGAGGATCCGGAGGTACGGGTCGACGTTCTCCTTCTCGCCCGAGATCCAGGCGCCCCCGTGGATCCACACCACGGTCGGCAGTGGACCGTCGGCGTCGGCCGGGCGGAACACGTCCATCGTCGTGTCGGTGCCCGCGTCGCCGTACGCGATCCCCTGCTGCACGTCGAGCGCGGCGTCGGGCACGTGCTTGTCCATCTCGGCGGCGGTCTCGTCGCCGCCCTTCGTGAACACCGCGCGGATGACCATGGCGGACGGCCAGGGGGTGAGGCTGCTGATGAGGGCGACCACGGCGGCGACGGCGACCACGATCACCGCGATCACCTTCGTGCGGTGCCAGGGCTTCCGGGCCTTCGTGGGGTGGACGGACTCTCCGGTGTGCGCATCGGTGCTCATGGACCCTCCCGGCAACAGTGTGCCAGTATTCCGGCTGGTCGAATCGCCGGTGCGGGCGGGTGTGTCCTGGCGCCCCGTGCGATCGCGGCCGTCCCTGCGGGCCCGGGCCCGGGGAGGGGCTCAGCGGGAGAGGCCGCCGATGAGCTGCCGCAGGCCGTAGGCGTAGGCGCGGTCGACGTCGCCGCCCAGGCGGAAGGCGCCCGCGAGCTCCATCTGCAGGAACCCGGTCGCCCAGGCGGTGAAGAGCCGGGCGGCGTCGAGGGCGTCGTCGTCGCCGACCGTGGCCGCGCACGCCCGGATGACCGGTGCCGCCGAGCGCTCGAGGGCTTCCTGCGGCACGGGTGCGGCGAACATCAGCCGGAAGCCCTCGGGGTGCGCGTGCGCGAAGGCGCGGTAGGCGGTGGCGAGCTCGGCGAGGTCGTCGCCGACCCTCTCGAGGCGCTCACCCAGCGCGTCGACCGTGGCGGTCGCCACCGCGGCGAGCAGTGCCTCGCGATCCTTCACGCGCTTGTAGAGCGAGGGGGCGCGCACGCCGACGCGCGTCGCGACGGCCTGCATCGTGAGGCCCGAGGGACCGGACGCCTCGAGGATCTCTCGTCCGGCGGCCACGATCGCGTCGGTCGTGGTGCGTTCGGGGGTCGGCATGCATCCTCCAGCGATGGCTATTGACAGTAGCCATCATAGCTACGTATCGTAGCTATCGCAATCATCCGAGAGGACCCGCCATGCAGCTCGCCCCGCACCTCCACCGCCTCGGCAACGACATCGTCGCCTCGTACCTGATCGACCTGCCCGAGGGCATCACGCTCATCGACGCCGGTCTGCCCGGACACTGGAAAGACCTGCAGCACGAGCTTTCCGCGATCGGTCGTCCGCTGTCCGACGTCCGCGGTCTCGTGCTCACCCACGGCGACAGCGACCACATCGGGTTCGCCGAACGCCTGCGCCGCGAGACCGGCGTGCCCGTGATCATCCACACCGCCGACGCCCACCGCGTGCGCACGGGCGAGAAGCCACGGACGCCGATGGGGTCCGCGCGCCCGCTCCCGATGCTGGGCTTCCTCGCCTACGGCCTGCGCAAGAACGCGCTGCGCACGCCGCACGTCGCCTCGGTCGTCGAGGTGGAGGACGGTGCGGTGCTCGACCTGCCCGGTGCCCCGGTGGTCGTCGGACTGCCCGGCCACTCGCCCGGCAGCATCGCGGTGCACGTGCCGGCGGTCGACGCGGTGTTCGTGGGCGACGCGCTCACGACGCGGCACGTGCTCACCGGGCGCGAGGGTGCCCAGCCGGCTCCCTTCACGGATGCACCCGCAGAGGCCCTGGCGTCGCTGGACCGGCTGGCCGCGCTCGACGCGTCGTGGGTGCTCCCCGGACACGGCGCTCCCTGGCGCGGCTCCCCGGCCGACATCGCCGCCGCCGTCCGCGCCGCCGCCTGACCCCGTCCGCTCCGGTCGCGGGTCGCGGCCGCGGTGCCCCGGTCGCGGTGCCCCCGGTCGCGGTGCCCCCGGTCGCGGTGCGGATCGAAAACGCGCCCGGGTGGGACTCGCGCGGCCCGTTTTCCACCCCGCACCGTCTAGGGGGCGGGTTCTGGATCAAAAAGGGTCCGGGGGGTGCCCCGGGCGGTGCGTTTTCCACCCCGCACCCGCGCCCCGCACCGCACCCACGCCCCGCGCGCGCCCGCGAGCACGCGGGGTCAGCGCGACAGGAGGGCGGACGTCTCGGCGACCGTGATCTGCGGCGGGTAGAGGCTCATGACCTGCACCGCGGCGGCGTGGTTCTCCGCCGTGGAACCGGCGCAGGCGTCGGCGGCCAGGGTCACCAGGGCCCCCGCGTCCGCGGCAGCGAGCGCCGTGGAGATCACGCAGCAGTCGGTGGACACGCCGGCCAGCACCACCGGCGCGCCGTGTCCCACCACCGCCTCCAGCTCCGCGCCCCACTTGCCGAACGTGGGCAGGTCGAGCGTCGGGTGCGGGGACAGCCCGCGCGCCGCGGGAACCAGGTCGAACAGTGCGTCGTCTGCCGGGCGGTCGGCGAAGGGCCACGCGGCGAAGTAGTCGCCCCAGGAGGTGGAGCGGTCGGCCGTGGGCAGCCACCGCGTCACCAGCACGCGGTCGCCGAACGCGTCGGCGAGCCGCCGGATGTTGCCCATCGCGTCGTCGAAGAACGGCGACCCCCACGCGGAGTCGGGCGAGGCGAAGATGTGCTGAGGGTCGATCACGACCAGCCAGGCGTCGCGTGAACCCGGGCCGGCGGTCGTGGTCACGCCGCCTCCTGCCGCCGGATCTTCCCCGCCCTGGCGAACCAGGTCACGACGAACGACAGCACGAGCGCGAAGAACACCCCGAGGTTGGCGTACGCCCAGTCGCCGTCAGCGCCGCCGACCAGGAACAGCAGATACCCCTGCCAGTTGTTCCACGGGGCGGCCTCGGCGAAGCCGTTGAGCACGAATCCCCAGCCGATCACGCTCGCGACCACCAGGGTGACGATCGAGGTCCAGTCCCAGGCGCCGTAGCGGCCGCGGCTGTCGAACAGCGCCTGCTCGTCGTAGTCGGCGCGGCGGCGGAGGATGTCGGCGATCAGGATGCCGGCCCAGGAGGCGAGCGGCACGCCGAGCGTGATGAGGAAGCTCTGGAACGGGCCGAGGAAGTCGTTCGCGAAGAACACCACGTAGATCGTGCCGAGCGTGAGGATGACCCCGTCGATCGCGGCCGCCGACGGGCGCGGGATGCGGATGCCGAGGCTCAGCAGGGTCAGGCCGGAGGAGTAGATGCCCAGCACGGCGCCCGACACGAGCGCGAGGACCGCGGTGAGCAGGAACGGCACCAGCACCCAGAGCGGGAGGATGCTCGCGAGCGCGCCGATCGGGTCGGCCGCGATCGCCGTCAGCAGGTCGTCGTCGGAGCCGCCGAGCAGCAGGCCGAACACGACGAGGATGACCGGCGCGACCGAGCCGCCGATCGTGTTCCAGGCGACGATCGCGCCGTCGGAGGCCGTGCGCTTCTGGTAGCGCGACCAGTCCGCGGCGATGTTGATCCAGCCCAGGCCGAACCCGGTCATCACCATCACGAGTGCGCCGATCACCTGCCCGATGCCGCCGTCCGGACGCGCGAGCACCACGCCGAGGTCGATGCTCGGGATCGCGAGGACGATGTAGAGCACGGTCACCACGCCGGTGACCCAGGTGAGCACCGACTGCAGGCGCATGATCGTGTGATAGCCCAGCACGGACGCCGTGACGATGAGCGCGGCCACCACGACGGTCGCGACGATCTTGAGCCACAGGCTGTCGCCGTCGCCGCCGAGCTGCGTGATCACGGTCGCGGTGGCGAGCACGGCCATGATCGCCAGGAACGTCTCCCAGCCGATCGAGGTGAGCCAGGAGACGATGCCGGGGATCTTCTGCCCCTGCACGCCGAACGCCGCCCGCGAGAGCACCATGGTCGGCGCCGAGCCGCGCTTGCCCGCGATCGCGATCAGCCCGCACAGCAGGAACGACACCACGATGCCGATCACCGACACGAGCGTCGCCTGCCAGAACGAGATGCCGAAGCCGAGCACGAACGAGCCGTACGACATGCCGAACACCGACACGTTCGCGGCGAACCACGGCCAGAAGAGGTCGCGCGGCTTCGCGGTCCGCTCGGATTCGGGGATGATCTCGATGCCTGCGCGCTCGATGAGAGCCGGCCTGATGTCGGTCATCTGCTCATGATGGCACTGCTGCGCCGGTGCGGGGCTCAGCCGGCGAAGAACGCTCCGGCCACGCGTGTCAGGTCGTGCAGGTCGCTCACGCCGGCGAGCTCCCGCGCCGAGTGCATCGACAGGATCGGGATGCCCACGTCGACCGTGCGGATGCCCAGGCGCGTCGCCGTGATCGGTCCGATGGTGGAGCCGCAGGGCACGCCGTTGTTCGACACGAACTCCTGCGTGGCGACGCCCGAGCGCTCGCACCACTCCCGCCAGGCGGCGCTGCCGACCGCGTCCGTGGCGTAGCGCTGATTGGCGTTGAGCTTGAGGATGGGGCCGGAGCCGAGCACCGGCTGCACCACGGGGTCGTGGCGGCCGACGTAGTTGGGGTGCACCGAGTGACCCACGTCGCTCGACAGGCACCACGACGCGGCGTAGGCCCGACGGCGGGCCGACGCGTCGGCGCCCAGCCCGTCGTAGACCCGCTCCAGCACGTCCTCCAGGAACGGGCCGGCCGCGCCGGAGCGCGACTCCGACCCGAGCTCCTCGTGGTCGAACGCGGCGAGCACCGCGATCGGCGCACCAGCGGCGGGCTCGTGCGCCTGCAGCGCCACCACGCCGGCGTGCACGGAGGCGAGGTCGTCCAGGCGACCGGAGGCGAAGAAGGCGCTGTCCTTGCCGAACACCGCGCCGCGTGCCGCATCGGCCACCACCACGTCGTAGCCGCGGATGTCAGACGCCGACACCTCGGCGGAGGCCGCGAGCTCCGCGAGGATGTCCGCCTCGGACGGGTCGCCGAGTCCCCACACGGGCTGCGTCTCGGTCTGCTTGTCGAGCGCGAGGCCGTTGTTCACGCCGCGGTCGAGGTGGATCGCCAGCTGCGGCAGTCGCAGCAGGGCACCCGTGTCGGCGAGCACGACGCGGCCGTCGGCGAGGGCCAGGCGACCGGCGAGGCGCAGCTCCCGGTCGAGCCAGGAGTTCAGCAGCGGGCCGCCGTAGACCTCGACCGCCGCCTGCAGCCACCCGCGGACACCGGTCGTGGGCTGCGGCTTGAGTTTGAAGCCAGGGGAGTCGGTGTGGGCGCCGAAGGCCTGCACGGGCGTGGTCGCGGTGGCGTCGGCGGGGACGACCCAGGCGATCGCGGCTCCGTCGCGCACCACGACGTACCGCCCGCCCGCGGCGGACGGCCACGCGTCGTGCTCGTCGAGCCGCGTGAACCCGGCGTCCTCCAGGCGACGGGCGACCTCGGCCGCGGCGTGATAGCTGGAGGGGGAGGCGGCGACGAAGTCGGCGAGGTCCTCGGCGTGGGCGAGAGCGACCGGGGTGACGGGCATGGGCATGACCTTCCTGCGCGGGGTGTCTTTCGAGCGTAGTCGGGACCGGCGTTCCCCTCCGGTTCGCCTCGGACGGCTAGGGTGGTCCCGATAGCGCCTAGGGTTCCGGGGTCCGCACCCGTCTGGTCCGAGCGGCGCCACGGTCCGCTCCCGTGAGCGGGCCGTCATCTGACAGGACAAAAGCCCGGAGGACCCTGTTCGTCGTGCCCGCGCCGAACGGAAGGGTCTGTCGTGTCCCCACTCGCCTTCGTCCTGGTCCTCGGTGCCGCCGTCGCCCACGCCGCCTGGAACGTGATCGCGCACGGCATCAGCCGCGCCGGCTCGCCGTTCCTGTGGTGGGGCGCGGTGGCCAGCACGGCCGTGTGGATCGGGGCGGTGCCGTTCACGGGGGGCCTCGGCACGTCCGACCTCGCCTCGTTCGCCCTCGGGGTGGGTGTCTCGGCCGTGCTGCACGTGGTGTACATGGCGGTGCTGCAGCGCGGCTATCGCGAGGGCAGCCTGTCGACCGTGTATGCGACGGCGCGCGGGACCGGTCCCTTCCTGTCGGTGATCGTCGCGGTGCTGCTGCTGGGGGAGCGGCCGTCGGGCATCGCACTGGTCGGCGTCGCCGCGGTGATCGTCGGCGTGGTGGCGGTCGGGCTGGTCGACCGGGGGAGCGGCGGAGGGCGGGGCGTCGACCTCGGCCTGGTGTTCGGGCTGCTGACGGGCGTGGCGATCGCGGTGTACACGATCTGGGACACGCACGCGGTGCGCACGTGGAGCCTGTCGCCGGTGGCCTTCATGGTGGGCACGACCCTGCTGCAGGTGCCGTTCTACTCGATCGCGGTCCGTCGCCGCTGGCCCGCGGTGTGGGCGCTCGGGCGTGCCCAGTGGCGCCGCATCCTGGCGTTCGGTGTGCTGTCGCCGCTGTCGTACATCCTCGTGCTGTCGGCGATCCAGATCGCTCCGGTCGCGCTGGTCGCGCCGTTGCGCGAGGTGAGCGTGGTGCTGGTGAGCCTGTTCGGCGCGGTCGTGCTCAGGGAGTCGCGGCCAGGGTGGCGGGTGGGCGCCTCGCTCATCGTGCTGACCGGCATCGTGCTGCTTGCGCTGTGACCCCCGCGGTTCCATTCTGGAGATGGCGCGGGGTGGAAGAACGACAGCCCTCGGACCGTCGACGCCGACGGTCCGGAGATGGATGCAGGTGTGAGCACTCTCCCGGATCCCCGCGGCGCGAGCGGTGCGCCAGCGGAATGCCCGCGTGCCGCGCGAGGCACGGGGTCAGCGGAAGGTGACCAGTCCCGCGTGCGCGGCCGTGACGAGGATCTGCACGCGGTCGCGCAGGTGCCACTTCGACATCATGCGCCCGAGGTGCGCCTTGACCGTGCCCTCCGACACGATGAGCGCCTTGGCGATCTCGGCGTTCGACATGCCCTTCGCGAGGCACTGCAGCACCTCTTCCTCACGGTCCGTGAGCGGTTCGAGGGCATCAGCGGCGGTCGCGGCGGGCGTGGAGTCGCGCACGTGCCGGATCAGCATGGAGGCGATGCGCGGGGACAGCGAGCTCTGGCCGGCGAACACCTCGCGCACGCCGGTCACGATGTCCTCCGCGCTGGAGTCCTTGAGCAGGTAGCCCGACGCCCCGGCGCTCAGCATCGGCAGGACCGTGTCGCTGCCGTCGAGGGTGGTCACGGCGAGGATCCGCACATCGGGCCACCGTTGCGCGATGGCCGCCGTCGCCTCGATGCCGTTCATCTCGGGCATCTGGACGTCCATCATGACGACGTCCGGCTTCTCCCGCTCCACCGTGCTGAGGGCCTCGCGACCGTCCTCCGCCTGCGCCACGACCGTGATCTCCGGCGCGCGCGACACGAAGTGGGACAGCGCGGAGCGGACCAGTGGATCGTCATCGACGATCACGACGCGGATTTCCTGCATGGAGGAAGCCTAACCGCGCTGCACCCGCGGATCCGCGCTGTAGACCTTTGGCCATCGAGGTCTGGACTCAAGACAGATGTGCGCGCTCAGCGTCGTCGAGAAGATGAATACAGACATCGACAAACGACTACAAAATGGAGGTGAACGTAATGACTTTCTGGCAGCAGGTTAGCAAGTTCTTTGGTCTCGTCCGCTAGAGTACCTGGCGAATAGGAGATAGTGAACCATGGCCTTCGACCATTCGATTCGCGGGTCTGCGGATACACTCCGGCTGGTCCGAGGTGAGAAACTCACCGCTATCGAACGCATCGTCGTTCTGGTGATCATCTCCATCACTATCGCCGTCGATCTGATCGGCCTCATCGTGACTCCGGGTGTGAACCCGGCCGTCCTCGTGGTGAGCATTTCTTCGACGGCAGTCTTCGCCCTTTATCTCTGGAAGCCCCTCATCGCGACATGCGCCCTCGGCGTCGTGTTCGCGCTCTCCTTTCTGGCAGGAACCGAGTACCAGGTCCTGACCGCCGCCGCTGTCGCGGCCGGATTGGTCATGCGACTCGGCTGGACCTCGCTGATCCTGTCGTACACCGGCGCGTTCCTCGTCGCTGCCGCCGTCGTCGCCATGCGCGACGCCGACGCCGGCGTGAACGTCGCCATCTACCTCGTCTTCGCCGCTGTCGCGGGAGCCGTCGGCTTCGCGCTGCGGATCGCGTTCGCACGCGGCAGCCGCCTGGAGCGTCAGCTCGAGGCAGCGGCCGAACAGGAACGCGAAGCAGTGCTCGCCGAGCGGCGATGGATCGCCGGCGAGTTGCACGACAGCATCGCGCACCACCTCACGGTGGTGTCGCTGCACGTGCAGATGCTCGAGGACCCCGGAACCAGTGACGATTCGCGTGAGGCCATCCGGGTGGCCGCGCGCAAGGCCATGACCGATCTCCGGTTCGTGATCGAGCTGGCCGACGACGGGCCCCGGTCGGCAGGCATGCCGGCGGGCGACCTCGTCGCGGCGATCGACGAAGCACGCACCGAGTTCGCGGACGCCGGGCACACGGTGGTGTGCGAAGGCGACCCGGGCGACGAGCGCATCCCGCGCGCCGTGGAGATCGTGCTGGCGCGCATCGTGCGCGAGTCCGCCACCAACATCTTGAAGTACGCCGGCGAGGGCACGGTCGAGATCCGTCTCGCCGTGGACGACGACACCGCGCACCTGACCCTGCGCAGTCCCCTTCCGACCACGCCCCGCCGCGAGCTCTCGTCGAGTCGCACGGGCCTCGGCCGCATGGCCGAGCGCGTCATGGGCGCGAGCGGTGAGTTCAGCGCGGGGGAGGTCGACGGGCACTGGCTCGTGTCGGCCGCACTGCCGGTGGCCTGAGGCGCTACAGTGACAGAGTGCGCTGCGTGCGCGCGAACAGACCTAGACGAAAGTCTAAAAAGGTCTCGACTTTCGGCACTTCAGAGCCCAATTCGCACCGGCATATGCTGAAAGCTCCCCAGATAAAGCGTCCCCAGCGCTGCGATCGCGGGCGCGATCTTTCTGGCTTCTGAACACTCCCGTGCCCGCGATCGCGAATCTGTTTCCGGCCCCTTTCCCTTGCGGCCGACTCCCTCTCCTCACGCACCCACGGCGCGCATGAAGTGCCCATCGGTCGAGATGCCGGACGCCGCCACCGTGAACCGGACCACCTCGCTGAGGTAGCGGTCCTCCGAGGCCTCGAAGACGCGTCCGTCGGCGTCGCGCGACGTGCGCGTGAGTCGCAGGATCGGTGCGCCCCGCGGAACCCGCAGCAGGCTCGCGTCCTGCTCGTCGGCTGCGACCGCATCGATCTCGTGCCGCAGCGTGACGATCGGATGCCCGAGGGAGGCCAGGTACTCGGTGATCGAGACCTCGTCCAGATCGACCTCGAACAGCCGACGCCCGACGTCTTCGGTGTAGGCGAGGCGCTCCAGCATGGTCGGCCGCCCGTCGAGGAGGCGCAGGCGGACGACGCGGACGATGGTGTCGTCGCGCCCCACGCCGAGCGCGGGGCCCAGGTCGCCGGCGCGGCGCAGGCTGAGCTCCTGCGTCTCGGCGCCGGGGGTCACGCCGAGCTCGCGCGCCCAGCGCGTGAACGGCACCGACACGTCGACCGCCTGGTTCGCCTTGCGCGCGACGACGCGCGCCGGGCGTCCGCGACCGGTCTCGATCAGCCCCTCGGCGCGCAGCGCCGCGAGCGCGTTGCGGATCGGGCCGCGGGAGGTGTGCCAGCGCTCGGCGAGCTCGGCCTCGGTGGGTACGTCGTCGCCGGGGCGCAGCGTGCCGTCGGTGATCCGGGCGCGCAGGTCGTCGGCGATCTGGGTGTACACAGCTTCGGCCACATAGGTACATTACTTCGCCATCGCGCGGATGCCGCGGATAGCCGGTGAGTGTTCACCCAGGCGAATGGCGGGTGAACGCGCCCTGAACTCTTCCGAGATAGGTATACATCTGAAGACCGGGCCTGTCAGAGTCGTCGAGGATCACCCCTCCCACCCTGAAAGGTCCACCATGAAGCTCCGTGCTCTCCCCGCCCTCGCCGGCGCTGCGATCCTCGCGCTCGGCCTCGCCGCCTGTGCCGGAACGGCCGAGGCCACCGACGCCCCCGGCGACGCACAGTCCGCCGGCGCGAGCGGGTTCGCCGTCGACGAGAACACGCTGGTCTTCGGCGTCGTGCCCGACTCGGTCGACACCGAGACCAACTACCAGCCCCTGATGGACTACATCGCCGAGGTCACCGGGAAGACCGTCGAGTACCACGAGTCCACCGACTATGCCGCGCTGATCGAGGCCGCCGTCGCCGGGAAGGTCGACGTCGCGTCGTTCTCCGGCTTCACCTACGTGACCGCCACCAACAACGGCGCGAAGCTCACGCCCATCTCGTCGATCATCACCGAGGAGGGCCAGGAGCCCGGCTACTACTCGCAGGCGATCGTCCCCGTCGACAGCGACATCACCAGCCTGAAGGACTTCGCCGGCAAGAAGGTCTGCTTCGTCGACCCGTCGTCGACCTCCGGCTACCTCTTCCCCTCCTACAACCTGCTCGAGGCGGGCATCGACCCCCAGGCCGACATCACGCCGGTCTTCGCGGGCAAGCACGACGTGAGCGTGCAGAAGGTCGGCGAGGGCGTCGAGTGCGAGGTCGGGTTCGCCGAGGACTCCGAGGTCGAGAAGTCCGACAAGGTGAAGGTGATCGACGAGACCATGGTGCCCGGTGCGCCCCTGGTCTACTCCTCGTCCCTCCCGGACGAGGTCGCGCAGGAGCTCGTCGACGCGCTCGGCGAAGTCACGATCGACGACATCATCGCCGCGGGCATCGACGGCGCCGACTCCGACGCGTTCCGCAGCGTGTTCTACGCCACGAAGCCGGTCGACGACGCCTACTACGACCTGATCCGCGACATCTGCGCCGAGACCGAAGCGGAGCAGTGCAAGGCCTGACGGCCTGATGTGCCCTTCGTCTCGCCGGCGCTCGCTCAGGAACCGACTGCGGTTCCTGAGCGAGCGCAGCGGGACGAAGGTCCTCGCACCGGACCCGACCGCACGACAAGGAGATGCCATGACCGCGGCCACCGACACCCTCATCCGCCTCGACGGCGTGACCAAGACCTTCGGCAGCACCACGGCTCTGAGCGACGTGTCGCTCACCGTGGCCCGCGGCGAGATCGTCGTGCTGCTCGGCCTGTCCGGTTCAGGGAAGTCGACGCTCCTGCGTCACCTCGACGGGCTCGAGGTGCCCACCGCCGGCGTGGTCGACGTGCTCGGTGCCGCGGTCCCCGCGCTGCGCGGCCGGGCGCTGCGCGACCTGCGCAGCCGCGTCGGCTTCATCTTCCAGCAGTTCGAGCTCGTGCCGTCGCTGACCGTGCTGGAGAACGTGCTCACCGGCTCCCTCTCGCGCGTGCGCGGCCCCCGCCTCGGGCTCTGGGGCTACTCCCGCAGCGCGAGGCTGACCGCTCTCGAACACCTCGACCGCGTCGGCCTGCTCGACCGGGCGTATCAGCGCAGCGACACCCTCTCCGGCGGACAGCAGCAGCGCGTGGCCATCGCCCGTGCGCTCATGCAGAAGCCCGACATCCTGCTCGCGGACGAGCCCGTCGCCTCGCTCGACCCCGAGTCCAGCGAGCAGGTCATGGCTCTCATCCGCCGCATCGCCGCCGACGAGGGGCTCACCGTGGTGTGCAGCCTGCACCAGGTGGACCTCGCCATCAGCTGGGCCGACCGCATCGTGGGGCTGAGGCACGGCGAGGTCGTGCTCGACACCCCCACCGACGGCCTCAGCAAGGCGGAGGTCATGGAGATCTACGGACGCGTGGCCACGACGACCGCGGAGATCACGGCCGTGCAGGTCGAGCTCGCTGACGCAGCCACCCCGGCGGGCGTGGCATGACGGCCCTGGACACGTCGGCGGCGCCCGGCACCCGCGGCGGCGCGGCACCGCGCGGGGGCGCCCCCACCGGATCGGGCGGAGCGACCGTCGCGGCCCGTGCGCCCCGGCGCCGGCCCTCGCCGGAGCGCATCGCCGCGGGACTCACGCTCGTCGCGCTCGTCGTGCTCGGTGTGCTCGCGGTGCGCGACGTCGACATCTCGATCCCCGCGATGGTGCAGAGCTGGGACAACGCGCAGAACTTCCTGGCCCGCGTCGGCGGCCTCTCCTTCCCGGAGCCCGGCGAGCTCCTGTGGCTCATCGCGCTGACGGTGGGCCTCGTGCTCGTGGGCACCCTGCTCGCCGCGGTGCTGTCGGTGCCGATCGCCTACCTCGCCGCCTCCAACACCACCCCGGGAGCGGGCTGGCGCGCCGCGGCGCGGTTCGTCGGCGTGCTGACCCGCGCCCTGCCCGACGTGGTGCTCGCGATGGCGTTCGTGCTGATGTTCTCGCTCGGCACCCTGCCCGGCATCCTCGCGATCGGCATCCACTCGATCGGCATGATCTCCAAGATGTTCGCCGACGCGATCGAGCAGATCGACGAGGGTCCGCGGCTGGCGATCCGGGCCGCGGGCGGCTCGAAGCTGCAGGAGTTCACCGCCGGCATCCTCCCGCAGGTGCTGCCGAGCTGGGTCGCGACCGTGCTGCACCGCAACGACATCAACCTGCGCGGCAGCGTCGTCCTCGGCTACGTCGGCGTCGCAGGGCTCGGTCTGGAGATGTCGTACGCGTTCAAGGCGCTCAACTACGGCAAGGGTCTCGGCATCGCGCTCGTGATCTTCGCGCTGTGCATCGCGATGGAGGTCGTGTCGAGCCTCGTGCGCGGGGCCATGTTGGGCGAGCAGCGGCAGACGCGCTCCTGGATGGACCGCCTGGTGCACCCCCGGCTGCGCCGCACGACCGCGCCCACCGCCGCCCGGTCGGAGTGGGCAGCGACACCGCAGACCGCCCTCCGCCGCCCCTGGACCGCGCAGCGCGTGCGCCACACCCTCGCCGGGGTCGCCGCCGTCCTGGTCGTGATCGGCAGCGTCGCGGTGAGCCAGATCACCTGGCTCGACCTCTTCACGTTCTGGGCCAAGCTCCCCGAGGTCGCCGCGCGCTTCTGGCCGCCGTCGTTCGGGAACTACGACGCGCCCGCGATGCTGGAGGCCATGCGCGAGACCGTCGCGATCGCGCTCGCCGCGACCGTGCTCACCCTGCTGCCCTCCCTGCTGCTCGGCTCGCTCGCCGCCCGCAACGTCGCCCCGAACGCGGCCGCGCGAGGGACCGCGCGCCTGCTGCTCGTCGGCATCCGCGGCATCCCGGAGCTCATCCTCGCGATCGTGCTCGTCGTCATCACGGGACTGGGCGCCCAGGCCGGCGTCATCGCGCTCGCGATCGGCGGCATCGGGTTGCTGGGCAAGCTCATCGCCGACTCCCTCGAAGAGGTCGACCGCGGACCGGAGCGCGCACTGCGTGCGGTCGGTGCGACCCGCCTGCAGACCTACGCGGCCGCCACCGTGCCGCAGGGGACCAGGGCGCTGATCGGGCACAGCTTCTACATGCTCGACACCAACATCCGTGCCGCCACCATCCTGGGCATCGTCGGCGGTGGCGGCGTGGGGTACTACCTGCTGAACGCCAGCCAGGGATCCCGCTACGAGACGGTGACCGCGATCGTCCTGATGATCCTGGTGACCGTGCTCGCGGTGGAGGGTCTCGCGATGTGGATGAGGAAGGTGTTCCGATGACCCGCGCGAACGACACCGCCGACGTGGTCGTGATCGGTGCGGGCATCGTGGGGCTCGGCGCCGCGTACGCCGCCGTCCGCCGGGGGCTGCGCGTGATCGTGCTCGACCGCAGCGACCGGCCCGTCGGTGCGACCGTGCGCAACTTCGGGCACCTGTGCATCGGCGCCCAGGGCGGAGACGCGCGGCGCTACGCCGACACCTCGCGCGAGCTGTGGCTGCGGCTCGCCCGCGACGCCGGGTTCTGGCTGCGTGAGTCCGGCACGCTCGTGGCCGCCAGGCACCGGGACGAGCTGGACGTGCTGGAGGCCGCGGCGCGCGATGGCGGCATCCGGATGCTGGACAGCGCCGAACTGCGCCGCCGGGCGCCGCTGCGCGCGGAGGGGCTGCACGGTGGCGCGCTCATCGAGGCCGACTTGCAGACCGATCCGCGCACCGCGGCCGCCGCGATCGTGCGCCACCTCGCCGCGAACGGTGTGGACTTCCGCTTCCGCACCGCCGCGACCCGCCTCGCCGACGGACGGGTCGAGACCACGCGCGGTCGCATCGATGCCGGGGTCGTGGTCGTCGCCGTGAACCACGACCTCGACCAGCTGCTGCCCGAGGTCGCCGAGCGGCACGGTGTCGCCCGCTGCGCCCTCGACATGATGCGGGTCGCGGCGACCCTCCCGCGACCGCTCGACGCGCCCCTGCTCACCGGGTGGTCGCTCATCCGCTACGGCCGGTTCGCCGCGACCCCGCAGGCCGCGGCGCTGCGCGAGCGCCTACACGCCGAACGCCCCGACCTCGCCGCGCTCGACCTCAACCAGATGTACACGCAGCTGCCCGACGGCACCCTGATCCTGGGCGACTCGCACGCGACCGCGACCGCTCCCGCGCCGTTCCAGCCCGAGGCCGCGTTCGCCGCGTTCCTCGCGGAGGCTCTGGCGCTGTTCGACATGCCGGAGCCGCGCGTGATCGAGCGGTGGCAGGGCGTGTACGCCAAGGCCCCGGGCGAGTTCCTCGTCGACCGCGGCGACGACGGCACCCTGGTGATCGCCGCGACCACCGGCATCGGCATGACCTGCGGGCTCGGACTCGCCGAGCTCACCCTCGCCTCGGCCCTCGGCCGGGCACCCGCCCTGGAAGGAACACCATGACCACTCCGATCGAACTCGTCGTCCTCGACATGGCCGGCACCACCGTGCGCGACGACGGCGTGGTGGAGCAGGCGTTCCAGCGCGCCGCCGAGCGCACCGGGGTGGCCGCGCGGCTGCCGTGGGAGGAAGCGCTCGACCACGTGCGCGCCACCATGGGGCAGTCGAAGCTCGACGTCTTCCTGCACCTCGCCGACGGCGACCTCGCCGCCGCGCAGCGCGCCACCGCCGCGTTCGAGGACGCCTATGCGGAGATCGTCGCGGAACACGGCGTGACCGAGATCCCCGGGGCCGCGGACGCGATCCAGGGGCTCAAGGACGCCGGACTCGCCGTGGCCCTGACCACCGGGTTCGCACCAGTGACCCGGCAGGCGCTGCTCGACGGGCTCGGATGGGGAGACCTCGTCGACGTGGCGCTCTCGCCCGTGGACGCGGGCCGCGGCCGTCCGGCGCCCGACCTCGTGCTCACCGCG
>NZ_SSDQ01000172.1:0-8609 GCF_004794315.1 Microbacterium sp. PF5
CGGACGGCATCCCGTGCGCGCTGGCGCACGCGCGGCCGGCGTCTGCTCGTGTCTGCCGGCGTGGTGGCGGTGGTCGCAGGGCTCCTGGTGCTCATCCCGCTCGGCCTGGCCCGCGACCCCGCGCCGGTCTGCATCGACCGCCCGGAGACCTTCCCCGCGGCGGGCATCCAGGGGTGGCGCGGCGAACAGCTGGAGAACGCGGCGACCATCATCCGCACGGCCTCCGCGCTCGGCTTCGGGCGCGACGGGCAGATCCTCGGTGTGATGACCGCGATGGGGGAGAGCAGCCTGCGCGCGATCGACTACGGCGACTGGGAGACCCGCGGCTGGACCAACCCCGACGGCTCGCGCACCACGAGCATCGGGCTGTTCCAGCAGCAGGACTGGTGGGGCAGCGTCGAGCAGCGGATGGACCCCGCGGCCTCGGCCACGCTGTTCTACGAGCGTCTCGGGCGGCTTCCGGAGTGGCAGTCGATGCCGGCGTCGCACGCAATCCACCGCGTGCAGATCAACACCGACCGCGAGTACTACGCCCGCTACCAGGAGGATGCGACGGCCGTGGTCGACGCTCTGTCCGGACCGTGCGAGTGACGGCGCGTTAGTCACGGCACCGTCCGGGCGCGTCCGACGGCGCCCCGCCTAAGCTGGGGGCGTGGCGCGGAGCATCTACATCACCTCGGCCGAAGGCCATACCGGGAAGTCGACGATCGCCCTCGGGGCGCTCGACGCCCTGATGCGCTTCTCCCCGCGCGTCGGCGTCTTCCGACCCATCGCGCGGTCGGTCGCCGAGCGCGACGAGATCCTCGAGCTGCTGCTCGCGCACGACGGCGTGCAGCTCGACTACGACGACTGCATCGGCGTGACCTACGATGACGTGCGCGCCGACCCCGAGGCCGCGCTGGCGACCATCGTCGCGCGGTTCAAGGCGGTCGAGGCGCAGTGCGACGCGGTCGTGATCGTCGGCAGCGACTACACCGACGTCGCGAGCCCCGCGGAGCTCGGGTTCAACGCGCGCATCGCCGCGAACCTCGCCGCGCCCGTGCTGCTCGTGCTGAGCGGCCGCGACCAGCAGCGTCAGGCCGAGCAGCTGGGCACCACCACCGCCCGCACGCCCGCCGCCGTGGGGCAGATCGCCGCCCTCGCGCTGTCCGAGCTCGCCGCGGAACGGGCGGAGCTGTTCGCCGTGGCGGTCAACCGCGCCGACCCCGAGGCGCTGGAGCCGATCGTCGCCGCCGTTCGCGCCGTGCTTCCGGCCGACCGCACCCCGGTGTGGGCGATCCCGGAGGACCGCGCCCTCGTGGCACCGTCCATCCGCGGCATCCTCGCCGCGATCGAGGGCACGCTGCTCGCGGGCGACGAGGAGCGCCTGACCGCGGTCGCCCTGTCGATCGTCGTCGCCGGCATGTCGATGGTGAACGTGCTGCCGCGGATCACGGAGGAGGCCGTGGTGGTGATCCCCGCCGACCGCACGGAGGTCCTCCTGGCCGCCCTGCTCGCCGATTCCTCCGGGACCTTCCCGCGCATCGCCGGCATCGTGCTCAACGGGCCGTTCCCGCTGCCCGCGCCCATCCTGCAGCTTCTCGACGGGTTCGCGTCGTCCGTGCCGATCATCACGACCGACCTGGGCACCTACGACACGGCGGTGCGCGTGATGGGGACGCGCGGACGGATCACGGCCGATGCCCGCGGGCGCTACGAGCGGGCGCTCGGTCTCTTCCAGGCGCACGTCGACATCGCCGAGCTGACCGAGCAGCTCGGGCTCGCCGAGGCCCACGTGGTCACGCCGCTGATGTTCCAGTACGGCCTGATGGAGCGGGCGCGGGCCGACCGTCGCCGGATCGTGCTGCCGGAGGGCGACGACGACCGCATCCTCCGCGCGGCCGCGACGCTGCTCGCGCGAGACGTGGCCGACCTCACGATCCTGGGCGACGAGGCCGCCATCCGCGCGCGGGCCTCCGAGCTCGGCGTCGACATCGTCGACGCGCAGATCCTCAGCCCCACCGACCCCGAGCTGGTGCAGCGGTTCGCGGAGGAGTACGCCCGGTTGCGCGCGCACAAGGGCATCACGCTGGAGCGGGCGGCCGACACGGTCACCGACGTGTCGTACTTCGGCACCATGATGGTGCACCTGGGTCTCGCCGACGGCATGGTGTCGGGGGCCGCGCACACGACAGCCCATACGATCCGCCCGTCGTTCGAGATCATCAAGACCAAGCCGGGGGTCGAGGTCGTGTCCAGCGTGTTCCTGATGGCGCTCGCCGACCGCGTCCTGGTGTACGGCGACTGTGCCGTGATCCCCGACCCCACGGCGGAGCAGCTGGCCGACATCGCGATCTCGTCGGCGACGACGGCGCGGCAGTTTGGGATCGACCCGCGCGTCGCGATGCTGTCGTATTCCACGGGGGAGTCCGGCAGCGGCGCCGACGTCGACAAGGTGCGTCAGGCCACGGCGCTCGTGCGGGAGCGCGCGCCGGAGCTGCCCGTGGAGGGCCCGATCCAGTACGACGCCGCCGCCGACGCCGCGGTCGCCAAGGCCAAGCTGCCCGACTCCGCGGTGGCCGGCCGCGCGACGGTCTTCGTGTTCCCCGACCTCAACACGGGCAACAACACCTACAAGGCCGTGCAGCGGTCGGCGGGAGCGGTCGCGATCGGTCCGGTGCTGCAGGGTCTCAACAGGCCGATCAACGACCTGTCGCGCGGGGCGCTCGTGGACGACATCGTCAACACGGTCGCGATCACCGCCATCCAGGCGCAGAGCGCAGAGGGGGAGCGGGCGTGAGCGCGATCCTGGTGATCAACAGCGGATCCTCCTCGCTGAAGTACAGCCTGATCGACGTCGAGCGGGAGGACGAGCTCGCGAGCGGGCTGATCGAGCGCATCGGCCAGGAGTCGAGCCCGGTGGCCCACACCGTCCGCCCGGTCGTGGCCGCCGGCGCGGTGCCGACCATGCTCGATGCGACGTACCGCGAGGAGCGGCCGATCCCCGACCACGCGGCCGCGTTCGAGGTGATGCGCGAGCAGTTCGCGGCGCACGGGCCCTCCCTCGACGCGCACCCGCCGGTCGCCGTCGGGCATCGGGTGGTGCACGGCGGGGCACGCTTCTACGCCCCCACGCTGATCGACGCCGACGTGGAGCGGCAGATCGGCGAGCTGGCCGTCCTCGCCCCGCTGCACAACCCCGCGAACCTCGCCGGGATCCGGGCCGCGCATGCGGTGTTCGACGCCGTCCCGCACGTGGCGGTGTTCGACACGGCCTTCCACCAGACCCTTCCGCCTGCGGCCTACACCTACGCGATCGACGCGCAGCTCGCCGCCGAGCACCGGGTGCGCCGTTACGGGTTCCACGGCACGAGCCACCAGTACGTGAGCGAGGCCGCGGCCCGCTTCCTCGACCGACCGCTGGGGGAGCTGCGCCAGCTGGTGTTCCACCTCGGCAACGGGGCCTCGGTCACCGCGATCGACGGCGGTCGCTCGGTCGAGACGTCGATGGGGCTCACGCCGCTGGAGGGGCTCGTCATGGGCACGCGGTCGGGCGACCTCGACCCCGCGGCACTCGTGCATCTGTCGCGACGCGCGGGGTACACGATCGACGACCTCGACACGCTGCTGAACACCCGCAGCGGACTCGCGGGGCTGGCGGGGCGCAGCGACATGCGCGACATCCTCGCCGGGGTCGCGGAGGGCGACGAGGCGGCGGTGCTGGCCTTCGACGTGTACGTGCACCGGCTCCGCGCCTATGCGGGGGCGTACATCGCGCAGCTGGGCGGGGTCGACGTGATCTCCTTCACGGCGGGCGTCGGCGAGAACGCGGCCCCGGTGCGGGCGGCGGCTCTGGCGACCCTGGGCTTCGCGGGCGTCGAGCTCGACCAGGAGCGCAACACCGCCAGGGAGCGCGGGATCCGGGTGATCTCGACCGACGCGTCGCGGGTGACGGTGCTGGTGGTGCCGACCGACGAGGAGCTCCAGATCGCCAGGCAGACGGCCGAGCTGCTCTGATCGCGGCTGCGGGGTTACCCCGTGCGTGCCGCCCGCATTACGCTGGCACAGTGGCACGGAGAGGTGCCGATCCGTCCCTCGCCCTTCTCCTGGAGGCCCTGTGCCAGAAGCGCTGCCCGACCTGCTCCTCGCCGATGGAGTGCTGTTCGATCTCGACGGCGTGCTCACGCCGACCGCCGAGGTGCATATGAGGGCGTGGAAGGCCGTCTTCGACGACGTGTTCGCGCGCTGGGGCATCACCCCGCCGTACACCGACGAGGACTACTTCGCGTATGTCGACGGCAAGAAGCGCTATGACGGGGTCGCGAGCCTGCTGCGCAGCCGCAACGTCGAGGTGCCGTGGGGATCCGTCGACGACGACCCCTCGGCCGAGACCGTGTGCGGGATCGGCAACCGCAAGAACGCCGCCTTCGCGGCGTCGCTGCGCGGGCAGGGCATCGCCCCGTTCCCCGGCTCGCTCGCTCTGGTCGAGCGGCTGCACGCGGCCGGTGTGCCGATGGGCGTCGTGTCGAGCTCGAAGAACGCCGAGGAGGTGCTCGCCGCCGCCGGCATCCGCTCGTTCTTCCGCGTCGTGGTCGATGGCGTGGTCGCGGAGCACGACGGCCTGGCCTCCAAGCCCGCGCCGGACATGTTCGCGGCGGGTGCCGTCCGCCTGGGCGTCGACCCCGCCCGCAGCGTCGCGGTCGAGGACGCCACGTCCGGTGCCGCGTCCGCCGCCGCCGCCGGCTATGCGACCGTGATCGGCGTGGACCGCGGCACCGGTGCCGACGCGCTGCGCGCCGCCGGCGCCACGCACGTGGTCGACGACCTCGCCGCCCTGCTTCCCGACACCCGCACCGACATCCCGGAGACCGCATGATCGACCGCGACCGCTTCCCCGTCGACCCGTGGCGTCTGATCGAGACGCACTACTCGGAGGAGGGTGTCGGCGAGACGCTGTTCTCGGTCGGCAACGGCTACCTCGGCCTGCGCGGCAACCACATCGAGGGCCGCGGTGCGCACGAGCACGGCACCTTCATCAACGGGCTGCACGAGACCTGGCCGATCCGCCACGCCGAGCAGGCCTACGGCTTCGCCGAGGTGGGGCAGACCATCGTGAACGCGCCGGACGCCAAGGTGATGCGGCTGTACGTCGACGACGAGCCGATCTCGCTCGACGACGCCGACGTGCGCGAGTACGCCCGCACCCTCGACATGCGCACGGGCGTGCTGGAGCGTCGCGTGGTGTGGGAGACGCCGTCGGGCAAGCGGGTCCGCATGCGGGATCAGCGGCTGGTGAGCTTCGAGGAGCGTCACCTCGCGGTGCTGCGCCTCGAGGTCGTGGTGGAGAACGCGGATGCGCCCGTCACGATCAGCTGCCAGCTGCTGAACCGCCAGGACGGCGCCGGTGTTTACGCGGGGACGCCGATCGGAGCCAAGAGCGGCGCGGGCTTCGACCCGCGCAAGGCGGAGCGCATCGCCGACCGGGTGCTGGAGCCCGCGGAGCACTGGCAGGACGGGCTGCGCTCGGCGCTGTCGTACCGGGTCGCGGCGTCGGGCATGACCGTCGCGGTGGTGGCCGACCACATCGTCGAGACCGAGAACCAGTACAACGCCAGGACTCTGTGCGAGCCGGACATCGCGAAGAACGTGTTCCGGGTGCAGGCCAAGGCGGGCGTGCCGATCACCATCACGAAGCTCGTCAGCTACCACACCTCGCGGGGCGTGCCGACGCGGGAGCTGGTCGACCGGTGCCGTCGTTCGCTCGACCGCGCGACCGATGAGGGCGTGGAGTCGGTGTTCCGGCGGCAGCGCGAATGGCTCGACGCGTTCTGGGAGCGCAGCGACGTGCAGATCGGCGGGCGTGACGACCTGCAGCAGGCCACCCGCTGGTGCCTGTTCCAGCTCGCGCAGGCTTCGGCGCGCGCGGACGGGGCCGGCGTCCCGGCGAAGGGCCTCACGGGCTCGGGCTACAGCGGCCACTACTTCTGGGACACCGAGATCTACGTGCTCCCGTTCCTGACCTACACGACCCCGCGGTGGGCGTACAACGCGCTGCGCGCCAGGGTGAAGATGCTTCCCGCCGCCCGTCGGCGGGCGGCGCAGCTCAACGAGGCGGGCGCGCTGTTCCCGTGGCGCACGATCAACGGCGAGGAGGCGTCGGCGTACTACGCGGCCGGCACGGCGCAGTACCACATCAACGCCGACATCAGCTTCGCGCTGGGCAAGTACGTGCGCGCGACGGGCGACGAGGCGTTCCTGCGCCGCGAGGGTGCCGACATCGCGATCGAGACGGCGCGGCTGTGGGCGACGCTCGGATTCTGGCGCGGTGCGCGGCTGGTCGAGCAGTCGGACGCGGGTGACGGCCTGCAGACGTTCCACATCCACGGCGTCACGGGGCCGGACGAGTACACGACGGTCGTGAACGACAACCTGTACACGAACGTCATGGCGCGCTACAACCTCCGCTACGCGGCCAAGGTGGTGCGCGAGATCCGCGACAGCTACCCCGAGGACTACGCGGCACTGGTCGAGCGCACGGGGCTGGGGTCGGGCGAGGCGGAGTCGTGGGAGCGGGCGGCCGAGGCCATGTACATCCCGTACAGCGAGAGCCTGGGCATCCACCCGCAGGACTCGCTGTTCCTGGAGCGCGAGGTGTGGGATCTGGCGAACACGCCGGCGGATCAGCGGCCGCTGCTGCTGCACTTCCACCCGCTGGTCATCTACCGGTTCCAGGTGCTGAAGCAGGCCGACGTGGTGCTGGCGCTGTTCCTGCAGGGCAACCACTTCACGCCGGAGGAGAAGAAGGCCGACTTCGACTACTACGACCCGCTGACCACGGGCGACTCGACGCTGTCGGCCGTGGTGCAGTCGATCCTGGCCGCGGAGGTGGGGTACCAGGATCTGGCGCAGAAGTACTTCGAGCAGTCGCTGTTCGTCGACCTGCACGACCTGCACCACAATGCGTCGGACGGCGTGCACGTGGCCTCGGCCGGCGGGGTGTGGACGGCGCTGGTGTGCGGCTTCGGCGGCATGCGCGACTACGCGGGCGACCTGAGCTTCGACCCGCGGCTCCCGGCGGGGTGGCCGTCGCTGTCGTTCCCGCTGCAGTGGCAGGGCTCGGCGCTCACCGTGACGGTCACGCGCGAGGAGCTGCGGGTCGAGGTGCGCAGCGGCCCTCCGGTGCCCTTCAGCGTGCGTGACACCGCGTACTTCGCGACGCTGGAGGACCCGGCGGTGGTGCGGCTGGCCGACCAGGGGCCCGTGATCGCCGGGCGGCCGACGCTGCGGGAGTTCGCCGATGCGCGGCGCGACGACGGCACGCGCCTGTCGGCCTCGGTGCCGGTGATCACGACCGCGATTCCGGTCGTCGAGCCGATCGACTGAGCCGGGCCGCGCCTCCTCCGTCGAGGAGGGGGCGCGACCCGCCGAACGTCGGTGGCACGCCGTAGGCTGGGGTGGTGACCACAGCCCTCTACCGCCGCTACCGCCCCGAGACGTTCGGCGAGATGATCGGGCAGTCGCAGGTGACCGATCCGCTCATGACGGCGCTGCGCGGAGACCGCGTGGGTCACGCCTACCTCTTCTCCGGTCCGCGCGGCTGCGGCAAGACCACGTCGGCCCGCATCCTGGCGCGCTGCCTGAACTGCGCCGAGGGGCCGACCGACACCCCGTGCGGCACGTGCCCGAGCTGCGTGGAGCTGTCCCGCGCGGGCGGCGGGTCGCTCGACGTGGTGGAGATCGACGCGGCGAGCCACAACGGCGTCGACGATGCCCGCGATCTGCGCGAACGGGCCACCTTCGCCCCGAGCCGTGACCGCTACAAGATCTTCATCCTCGACGAGGCGCACATGGTCACGCCGCAGGGGTTCAACGCGCTCCTGAAGCTGGTGGAGGAGCCGCCGGAGCACGTGAAGTTCATCTTCGCGACCACCGAGCCCGAGAAGGTCCTCGGCACCATCCGCTCGCGCACGCACCACTACCCGTTCCGGCTCGTGCCGCCCGCCGCGATGCTCGAGTACGTCGAGAAGCTGTGCGCCGAGGAGGGCGTGGTCGTCGAGCAGGGCGTGCTGCCGCTCGTCGTGCGTGCGGGCGGCGGCAGTCCCCGCGACACGCTGTCGCTGCTCGACCAGCTGATCGCCGGGTCCGACTCCCCGGCCGGGTCGGAGACGGTCACCGTGGGCTACGCGCGCGCCGTGGCGCTGCTCGGCTACACGCACGGGGCGCTGCTCGACGAGATCGTCGATGCGCTCGCCGCGGGCGATGCCGCCGCGGCCTTCCCCGCGATCGACCGCGTGGTGCAGACCGGGCAGGATCCGCGGCGCTTCGTCGACGACCTGCTCGAACGCCTGCGCGACCTGATCGTGATCGCCGCCGTGGGCTCGGGGGCGTCCGCGGTGCTGCGCGGCATCGCGGAGGACGAGCTCGACCGCATGCGCCGCCAGGCCGAGGCGTTCGGGGCGCTCCGGCTCTCGCGCACGGCCGACGTCGTGAGCGCGGCCCTCGACGACATGTCCGGCGCCACGTCGCCCCGCCTCCACCTCGAGCTCATGGTCGCGAGAGTGCTGGCGGAGGCCTCGGGCGCGGGCGCTGCTCCCGGCACCGCGTCGTCCGCGGTCGCGGGATCGGCCCCC